>CAYRJS010000009.1:0-23130 GCA_964424535.1 uncultured Aquimonas sp. | reverse complement strand
GGGCTCAATGTCGAGGTGCAGATGGAGGCACGCAAGCTGGGCAGGCAGTTCCAGTATGCCGACAAGGCCGGTATCCGATTTGTCGTGATCGTGGGTGAGGACGAAGACGCGCGCGGAGTGGTGGCGGTCAAGGACCTGCGTCGAGGCGAACAGTTCGAGGTGGCCCGCGCCGATCTGGCGCGGACGCTGCGGGTGGAACTGGAACAAGCCCGGGCCATGGGCTGACAACATGAACAAGAACTCCGGCCTGGTTCGCCACACGTGAACCGGGCCGGATCTGTTGCAACGTGAGGCTGGTGAAGGGATGGACACGAACATGGATACGATCAAGCTGGATGGACGCTCGCTGACCCGCGCCCAGGTGGTGCAGGCTGCGCAGGGCAAGACCCAGGTGACGCTGGATGAAGCGCAATTGCTGAAGGTGCAGGCAGCGGCCGATTTTCTCGCCACCCAGGTAGCCCGGCAGGAACCGATCTATGGCGTGACCACTGGTTTTGGCAGCAATGCCGACAAATTGCTGGGCGCGCACCGTGCCCGCACGCAAGGGCCGGGTGCGTCCACGTCCGAAGCCAGCTTGCTGGAAGAGCTGCAGCACAACCTCATCATTACCCACGCCGTCTGCGTGGGCGAGCCGTTCTCGGCCGAAGTGGTGCGGGCCATGCTGGTGATCCGCATCAATACCCTGATGCATGGCCATTCCGGCATCCGCGTACAGACCCTCAAGGCCCTGACCGACCTGTTCAATGCCGGCATCGTGCCGGTGGTGCCGAAGAAGGGCTCGGTCGGCGCCAGTGGCGATCTGGCGCCGCTCTCGCACCTGGCGATCGTGCTGCTGGGTGGTGGCGAGGCGTTTTATCAGGATGAGCGCATGCCCGGTGCCGATGCCCTCAAGCGCGCCGGGTTGGAGCCGGTGCGCCTGTCCTTCAAGGAAGGTCTGGCGCTCAACAACGGCACGGCGCAGATGCTGGCCACTGCCACCCTGGCGATTGGTCACATGGAGCAGTTGCTGGAAACGGCCGATTTGGCTGCCGCCATGACCCTGGAAGCCTTTTCCGGCCGCACCCGGGCTTTTGATGCCAAGGTCCATGCCTTGCGCCCGCATCCGGGGCAGGTTGAAACCGCTGCCCATCTGCGCCGTCTGTTGGAGGGTTCGACCCTGGTCGATATCGCCTACCACCTGGTGCCCAAGTTCCGTTCCTGGCTGCCGGAAAGCTGGCAGGATCCGCAGGATCAGGCTCACCATTTTGATATCTGCTGGGATTGGGTGCCATTCTCGCAGCGGCATGGCCGCGAGGCCTTCTACACCCGTTTTCTGCCGTTTCGCGGGGGCAAGAAGCACCAGCCGCAGGACAGTTATTCCTTGCGCTGCATCCCGCAGGTGCACGGCGCCGTGCGCGACGCCTTGGCCCAGGCCCAGCGCGTGATCGAGATCGAGCTCAATGCCGTTACCGACAACCCGCTGATCTTCCCGAACGTGCCCGATGCCCGCCAGATCGAGGATCAGGTCATCAGCGCCGGGCACTTCCACGGCATGCCGCTGGCGCTGGCCATGAGCTACCTGAAAGCCGCGATTCCGGTGCTGGCGAGCATTTCTGAGCGTCGCCTCAACAAGCTCGTTGATCCGGCCACCAACGATGGCTTGCCGGCTTTCCTGACCGGCAACGAGGACGCCACCGATTCGGGTTTCATGATCGTGCAATACACCGCCGCCGCCTTGGTCAATGACCTGGCCAGCCGTGCCCACCCAGCCAGTGTGTATTCGATTCCGACCAGTGCCAATGCCGAGGATCACGTTTCAATGGGCGCCAATGAAGCCCGGCATGTGCTCGACATGACCGAAGACCTGGCCAACGTCCTGGCCCTGGAGCTGTATACCGCCGCCCAGGCCCTGGATTACCGGCGCGACATGATCGAAGCCGCCCGCACCCTGGCCCGGCGTGGCGATGTCATGGCCATGGCCGCCAAGATCGGCAACGCGCCGCTGCCCAACCATCCCGAGCACGCGCGTTTTCTCGAAGAATGCCGCGAACTGATGGCACAACTGGCCCAGGACATTGATTTTCACCCCGCACCTGCCGTTGCCCGGGCCCACGATCGCCTGCGCCAGCACATCGGCTTCATGCAACGTGACCGGGCCATGGATGGCGATGTGGCTATGGTCTGCAAGCTGGTGCAGCAGGGGATCCTGCTGGATTGAGGCATCGCCGGTAGCCGCGGGCAGGATGGCGCCCGCGGCGTGAATAAATGCGATGGTGCCCGAGGCCGGAATCGAACCGGCACGCCTTGCGGCGAGGGATTTTCGTACCACTTCGACTTTCGTCGCCAGGCAGGCCTGTTCGTGGTCTGGAGCGCGCCTTTGCCTTGGCCTTGCGGCTTTAGGCACCCGCCGTCCGCTCTCTACACCTTCCCGCGCCTTGGCGTCGGGCTTGGCTCGGCGTTGGCGCGGATGCCGGGCATCCAGGGCGTTCGCCGACTTTGACGGGCTGCACCTGGCGGGTTTCCCCGACAGGGCTCAAATTGTTCAAGTCCCTTGTGTCTACCTGTTCCACCACTCGGGCGTGGCTGGTTTGTTACTGGTTGAAATCGAAGTTCATCTCGCGCATCGGTTCGCTCAGGAAGTTGCCCATGACGTAGTCCACGCCGCTGGTGAACAACACCGTCATGGTGCTGGCGTCCTGCACGCCTTCGGCGATCGTCTGGCGGTCCTGACCCGAAGCGTGCTGGATGATCTCGCGGACCTTCTCCTGATTCTGCACATTCTTGCCCAGATCATCGATCAGGCTGTGATCAATGGCCAGGTATTCCACGGGCAGGTGGCCAAGCAACTGGAAGGGATTCAGGCCCATGCCGAACTGCTCCAGGCACAGGCTGCAACCAATCGCCTTCAGGGCGATGTGCAGATCCTGCACGATCTTGAGGTTGGTGAAGGCCATGGCTTCGGTCAGGCACAGGACCAGGCTATCCGGCGGCACGTCCGTTTGTTTGAGGTTGGCGGCGATCCAGGGAACCAGTTGCGGATCCTGCAGGCTCTCCATCGAGATTTTCACGAACAGACGGGTATGTTGCTGGGTGCGACGGCGCTGGGCCATGGCCACGATGGCGCGCTGGATGACCCAACGATCGATGCGGCCCAACATGCCGTGTTCTTCAGCAATGGGCAGGAATACGGCAGGAGGCACGATATCGCCGTTGGGCCCGGTCAGGCGCAGCAAGACCTGATAGGTTTCTTCAGGCTCGCCGGCCAGATGGATGATGGGCTGGAAGAACTGCACGAAACCATCGCCCTTGAGGGCGCTTTCCATGTGCGCGACCCATTGCGCAATGCGCTCTTCTTCGGCGCGGTCGCGGGCCGAGGGATCGAAGATCTGGATGCGGTTGCCGCCCTCGGTCTGGGCGGTTTGCAGGCAACTGGCGAGCTTGTTGAGGACCTGCTGCACGCTGGCGATCTTTTGCCCGATCTGCACGCCACCCACGCTCATGGTGGTATTGAGGGAGTGCTCGCCAACTTCAAGAATGGCGGTCTCGAAGGCTTTGCACAGGGATTCGGCCAGAGCTCGGGTCTGCAGATGGTCGGCGTGACGTAGCAAAACAGTGAAGCCGTGGTCGGTAAAGCGCGCTGCGATAGCGTCTTCCGGCAGCTTTGCCTGCAGACGGGCCGCCGTGCTGCGCAGCAGCTCGTCGGCATTGGCCATGCCGATGGCGTTGAGCAGGGCCGCGTAGTTGTCCAGTTCCATCAGGATGATGGCCTGGTTCGGTACACCCTCGGCCGCGGCGGCAATGACATCATCCAGCTCATCGAGGAAGTGCTGGCGGTTGTACAGGCTGGTGATCTGGTCGCGCTGGCGCAGATCGTCCAGTTCACGGGCCATTTCCGCATCGAACAGTTGCGGACGCAGCACGATCTGGATGCAGGGTTCGCCCTCATAACTGGCGGAGGTGAATTCCATGACCGCATCGAAGGTGCCGCCATCGGAGTGGCGTGCCTTCAATTCGACGTTTTTAGGCGGAGCTTCGCCGCGGCTGATGTCCTTGAGCAACTGCTTGAAAGTGTCGGTGTCCTCGGGCCCGACCATGTCCAGCAACGGCAGTCCTTCGATATCCTCGAAAGATTCATAACCGAACATTTCCAGATAAGCCTGGTTGGCGCGGATGTGCATGCCTTCGTGCACATAGGCAATCGGGTCGCGCGAGGAGGCGATGAGGGCGTCGCAGCGACGCTCGGTTTCGCGCAGGGAAGCTTCCAGGCGGCGCATGGCACGCCGGTTGCCGCGAATCTTGGCTTCACGCTTGATGACCAGGCGCAAGTGTTCGGCGCGTCCGCGCAGTGCGAAATTGCGTGCTCCCAGGCTGAAGGCTTCACCCAAGGTGCCTTCGTCGAGCTGGTCGAGCAGGGCGATCAGGGTGGTGTCCTTGCCGCTGGTGAGGGCGGCTTCCGCCACCGACTGGAAAGGAATCAATTGACAGGCAAGGCTGGCCAGGATCAGGTCGCTGCCGGCTCCCGACAGGGCAACCTGCAATTCTTCCAGGGTTTCCGGTCGACTGGGACGTACCGGAATGCCGCCGTTGCGCAGCAGACTGATAGTTTGTTCGGCGTCTTCGAGCTTGTCATCGACGATGATCAGCCTGACGACGGGTTCTTGGTTGGACATGGCGTGCTTGTGGGAAGAATTGTGGGTTGTTTTTACATGCTTGCCGGACAAAGTCCAGCCCAACAGGTCATATTGTGTCCTGTAACGGCAGTTTTGCCGAGGCTCCGGCCACTTCACGTACCAGGCGCGGCAGAAGATAGCCCGGCAAGTGCGCGCGCAGTTCTTCGTACAGGGCCAGAGCCTGCGCGTCAGGCACTTCAAAATGTGCCGTGCCGGCCACCTTGTCGAGCTGATGCAGATAGTACGGTTGCACACCCAGCGCAAACAGACGCTCGGACAGCGTGCCCAGGGCGTCAACACTGTCGTTGACTCCGCGCAACAGGACGGATTGGTTGTACAAGCGTACTCCATGCCGGGTCAGGGCATGGCAGGCCTCGGCCACATCTGCGGCCAGTTCCTGGGCATGGTTGGCGTGGATCACCATGACCAACGGCCAGGACAGGGTGTCGACCCAGTCCAGGAACTCGGCATCGATACGGGCCGGCAATATCACTGGCAGGCGTGAGTGGATACGCAAGCGATGTACGTGCTTGATCTCGTGCAGGGCTGTGGTGAATTCAGTCAACTTGCGGGTGGACAGGGCCAGGGGGTCACCGCCACTGAGCAGCACTTCGTCAATATCCGGGTGTTGGGCCAGCCAATCCAGCGAGGCACGCCAACCATTGGCGGCCGCAGCCTGTTCGCCATAGGGAAAATGTCGGCGGAAGCAGTAGCGGCAATTGACCGCGCAACTGCCGGTAGCCACCAAAAGGGCGCGTCCTTCGTATTTGTGCAGCACGCCGCGGGCTTCACTGGCGGCCAGATCGCCGACGGCATCGAACTCGAAACCGGGTGCCGTCTGCAGTTCCTCATCCAGGGGCAGGACCTGGCGCAGCAGGGGGTCATCCGGGTCGCCGTGGCGCATGCGGGCCACGAAGGCACGGGTCACGCGCAGGGGGAAACCGGCATCGTCGGGCGGCAAACGGTTGGCCAGATGGGACAGGCCCACCTCGGCCAGGAGTTCGCTGGCGCTGGTGATGATGTCCCGATATTGGCGGCGCCAGTCGGTGGGCTGCGCAGGGTGGGGGCTTGCAGGTATCATGTACGGCTCGTTCGTTTTTGTGCGAACACACAACAATCCCTCATTGTAGCCGCACAGGCGGCAGGAAAACGGAGCAGACCCATGGCCAGCCTCGGCATGAACGACGTCAAGAACGGACTCAAGATCATCGTGGAAGGGCAACCTTGCGTGATCGTGGATACCGATTTCATCAAGCCCGGCAAGGGCCAGGCCTTCACCCGGGTGCGCTATCGCAACCTCAAGACCGGGCGGGTGGTGGAATTGACGATGAAGTCCACCGACTCGGTGGAAACCGCCGATGTCGTCGATACGGAGATGCAGTATCTGTACAGCGATGGCGAGTTCTGGCACTTCATGCAGCAAGAGAGCTTCGAGCAGTATTCGGCCGCTGACGCGGTCATGAGTGATGTCTCGCAGTGGCTCAAGGGCGAAGAAATCTGCAACGTGACCTTGTGGAATGGCAGCCCGATCGCGGTCCAGCCGCCAAACTTCGTGGAACTGCAGATCGTGGAAACCGATCCGGGCCTGCGTGGCGATACCTCCGGTGGCGGTGGCAAGCCGGCCAAGCTGGAAACCGGCGCCGTGGTGCGGGTACCGCTGTTCGTCAACCAGGACGAGATCATCAAGGTCGATACCCGCAGCGGCGAATACGTCAGCCGCGTGAAATGATCCTCGTGATGCCCGAGCGTTGCGAACGGGCGCGTTTGACCATGAAATCAAGGAATCAGGCGCGTGGCTGAGCGTGCAATGGCTTGCGATCTGTTGATCGAAGCGCGCTGGGTGGTGCCGGTGCAACCGCATGGCGTGGTTCTGGAAGATCACGCCGTGGCGATCCGTGACGGGGTGATCCAGGCGCTGCTGCCACGCGCCGAAGCGCAAGCCCGTTTCGCCCCGGCCGAAACCGTGTCCTTGCCCGACAGTATCCTGATTCCCGGCCTGGTCAACGCCCATACCCACAATCCCATGACCTTGATGCGTGGGGTGGCCGATGACCTGCCGCTGATGCAGTGGTTGTCGGGCCATATCTGGCCGATCGAGGCCAAGGTGCTGGGGCAGGATTTTTGTGCCGTGGGTGCCGAGCTGGCCGTGGCCGAGATGCTGCGCGGCGGTACCACCTGCTGCAACGAAAACTATTTTTTCCCGGATGTGATCGGCTCGGTCTACCAGCGGCTGGGCTTCCGTTGCCGCCTGGGCCTGCCGGTGATCGACTTCCCCACGCCCTGGGCCGGTTCCGCCGATGAATACTTTGATCGGGCTCAGGATGTACACACCCAGTTTCAAGGCGATGCCCTGATTTCCACCGCCTTTGCCCCGCACGCGCCGTACACCGTCGGCGATGCCGGTTTCGCGCGTATCCGCGAACTTGCGATTCAATGGAATATCCCGGTGCATTGTCATGTGCATGAAACCGCGCAGGAAGTCAGTGATTCGCTGCGCGATCATGGCATGCGCCCGCTGGCGCGCCTGGATCGGCTGGGCCTGCTCGACAAGCACCTGATTGCCGTGCATATGACCCAACTGGAAGACGCTGAAATTGCCCTGTGCGCCGAGCGTGGCGTGGCCGTGGTGCATTGTCCCGAATCCAATCTGAAACTGGCCTCTGGCTTTGCTCCGGTCGAAGCCATGCGCCGGGCCGGGATCACGGTGGCTCTGGGTACCGATGGCTGTGCCAGCAACAATGACCTGGACATGTTCGGAGAAATGCACACGGCGGCCTTGCTGGCCAAAGGCGTAGCCGCTGACGCCACGGCCCTGGATGCGGCCTCGACCTTGCGCATGGCCACCCTGGAAGGCGCTCGTGCCCTGCATCTTGAACATCACATTGGCTCGATCGAAGCGGGCAAACAGGCCGACCTGACGGCGGTGGATCTGTCTGGCCTGGAATCCATGCCTGTCTACGATCCCCTGTCGCATCTGGTTTATGCCAGTTCCCGCCATCAGGTGCACTGGACCTGGATTGCCGGTCAGGCTCGCTTGCGCGAGCGCGAGCTGGTCGATATCGATGTATCCGAATTGAGGGCACGGGTGTGCGGCTGGCAAGCCCGCATTGCCGCCGTGCCACGCGGAGCAGCATGAACACGACAACCTTGGCACCGGTCATCCTCTTCGATCTGGATGGCACCTTGGTGGATTCTTCCGGCGATCTGGGCGCTGCGCTCAATGATGTGCGCGCCGATCTGGATTTGCCGGCCTTGCCGGCGAGCCGGATTCGCAACGTTATTTCCGGCGGTGCCCGCGCCATTCTCGAGCGTGGCTTGCCGGAACTGGATGAACACCAGCGTCTGGACCAGGTCGATGCCTTGCTGCTGGCCTACAAGGGCCATATTGGCGGCCACAGCGACCTGTTTCCCGGCATTGCCGAGGTGCTGACGAATATCGAACGCGCCGGTTCGCGCTGGGGTGTGGTCACCAACAAGCGCGAGGACTTGGCCCGTACCGTACTTGAGCGCTTGTCCCTGGTTTCCCGCAGTGCGATCCTGATCGGTGGCGATACCCTGGCTCGACACAAACCCGATCCCTTGCCAGTGCAAGTAGCGTGCGAGCGCATGGGCGTTACCCCGGATCGGGCCGTGTTCATTGGTGATGATCCGCGCGATATCGCCGCCGGGCGGGGCGCAGGTACGCGCGTGATCGCCGTGCGCTGGGGATTCCACATTCCGGAAACCGATCCGGACACCTGGGGCGCCGATGCCGTGGTGGACAGCCCGGATGAACTCATGGCCGCCTGTGTGCTGCCGGCATGATGGAACCTGATCAAGCCGAGCTGGACGCCCAGATCGTCGACAGCCATGTCGCCAAATGGCTGCATCAGGCCCCTGAAATGGACGTTGCGCTGCCTTTCACCGGGGCCGGGCGGGCACGCGCGCGACTTTGGGGCGCTCTGCTGAGTGAGTGGCTGGATGCCCTGTTTGGCCTCACGGACCTGCATGTGGCCGAGGTCAAGCTGGCCTGGTGGGGCGAGGCCTTGTCGATGCCTGCGGAAGAAGCACCGCATCCGTTGGTGCAGGCTCTTGGGCAAACGACAAATCAGGCAGTTTCTGCGGCGCAGTGGCAGACCATGGCCGAAGCGGCTTTGCGCTTGCTGGGGCGTGAAACATCGCCAGCGGATATGAATGCCTTGATCCAGGTGCGCCTGCCATTGGCGCAGGCCCTGAATGAGGTGGAAACCACCTTGTGGCCGCAGACCGGGCCAGGTAATGCGCAAGCCGTGGCCCGGAATCTGGTTCTGGAACAATGGCGCCGCCATCACCATCAGGCCGATGTGCAACCCGCCTGGTTGCCGTTGCAATTGCTGGCACGCCATGGCTTGCGCGCCCGCGCTGCCTATGCCATGGAAGACATGGCCGCCAGCCAGCACTTGTTGGCCGATCTGGCCACGACCTTGGCATCGATACCGGTAACCGAGGCTGGGCCGCGCCTGCGCCGCCTGCGAACCCGCCTGGACAGCCGCATTCTGCTGCGGCTTGGTGCAGGTCGAAAGCATGCATTTGCGCTTTCAGGTTTCAGCGTGCCCTGGCAATGCTGGCGTGCCGTGCGCGGCGTCCCGGCTTGATTCAAAGTCGCCGTGCCCCCATCCAAGGCGTGCCGCAAGGCATGTTTTTCAACCACAGGATTATTTGCCGATGACTGATTCGGTCATGCCACCCGATGCCGCCACTACGCCTTTGGCCGATGAAGTCAGCCGGACTGTATCGATCAACCACACGCCTTTGGATTCGGTGGGCATGCGTGGTATCGAGATGCCCGTGCAACTGAGTCTGGAAGGGCGTGATGTCCTGCTGCCGGCACGGGTTTCGGTGGCTGTGGACCTGTACGAGCCCTCGGCCCGTGGCATCCATATGTCCCGCCTGTACCGCTTGTGCAACGAATATCTGACCACGTCCAGCCTGGATCTTTCACGCCTGCGCACGCTGATGGACGCCTTGCTGCACTCCCATGCCGGCCTGTCACGTCGGGCGCGCCTGGAGTTGGCGTTCGAGGTGCCGATCTTGCGCCCGGCCCTGCGCAGCACGTTGTCGGGCTGGCGCCAATATCCGATCCGTATCTGTTGTGAACGGGATGGCTCTCACTGGCGTTGCGAGCTGGGTGCCGAGATTCTGTATTCCAGCACCTGCCCAGGATCGGCAGCGATGGCGCGACAAGTCGTGGCCGAGCAGTTTCGCCAGACGTTTGGTCAAGGTCAGGTCGATGCCCGAAGTGTGGCTGACTGGCTGGAATCAGAAGCGGGTGGTGCCGCCACCGCCCACGCCCAACGCTCACTGGCCCGGGTCGAAGTGGCTCTGGCCGAGGAAGGACCCGAGCAGTTGCCGGTGCTGGCCTTGATTGATGCTGTGGAAGAGGCCTTGAAAACCGCTGTCCAGGGCGCGGTCAAACGCGTGGACGAACAGGAATTTGCCCGTCTCAATGGTGCCAATCCGCTGTATTGCGAAGACGCCGCGCGCCGTATCCAGAAAGCTCTGAGCGGTTTCGATTGGATCTGTGACTACCGTATTGAAGCTGCCCACCTGGAAAGCCTGCACCCACACGACGCCGTAGCCCAGGTAACCAAAGGCGTACCGGGTGGTTTCGTCTGTTGAGCTGACAACGGATGCAGGGCAATCGGCCCGGCGAAATCAAAAGTCCAGGATCACATCAGCGTAACGGTGAGCCGGGTATCGGACCCTGATGAGACCGGATTCCGGTTGCTGCCCCGAAGTAGATTCCGGGGCAGCAGGGATTGCGTAGCGCTTATTTTCTCGAATTGCTATTTGATGTCGAAGTGGGAAGCGTGCGCGGTGGCTGGGCACGGTCATGGTCACGGATGCCCCAAGCGCCGTCACGATAGGTGTCCACGGACTTGCCGGGACGTTCGGAGTTGTTGTTGGCCTGGGACTCCTGGGTGGTGGCACAGCCGACCAAAGCAAAGGCCGCACCGATCATTAACCAGGTGGCGAGATTGCGGGATACCTTCTTCATGAGATTCGCTCCTTGTTGCCTGGGTGAAAACATGCCGAGTCGATAGGCAAGCTGACTGGGTCAGTAAGTTGCGACGGAGTCAGGTCCCATCGTAGCCGTATCCTTCAAATTTACCCAACGTCATTCATTGGCCACCTGACGTGGTTGGTCGCGGGGCCGGGCGCAGGATCACCGGGCGGTAGGGCATGCCCCAGCCCCATGGGCCGTAATGTGATGGCCAGAATGGATCGTTGTAATACACGCGTTCCTGACTGATCTGCGGCCACAGATAGACGACATCGGCAGCGACCCGTGGATACTGATAGGTGTATTCACCGATCTGGCGGGTCTCGAAGCCGACGATCTGGCCGGTGATGGTGAGGTCGCGCTCGTTGGTGAAGATGGCCGGGTCATAAAATCCACTGCGACAGGCGAGAAAGCGCCCCTGGCTTTCATCCAGCTTGTTCAGCGGGCGAGCGTTTCCAGACAGTCCTCGGCTCAGGATTTCGAAGCAGGTCTCCTGCTGCGTGGGTTCGACGGCAATGATGCGCCCGCCCCAGCGGATACTGTCGCCGATCTGGTTGGCACCCACGGCCTGGGCGGGAACGACTGGGGTAAATTCGCCACGCAGTGGCTTGGGCGGGGTGGCGCAGCCCGCCAAAACCAGGGTGGCGCCCGACACGATCCAGATGGCAAGGGTTTGGAATGATCGGTTCATGGGTTTTTTCTCACGGTGCGAAAGCGGAAACGGCGCAGATCGGCAATCAAGGCGGTATCAGCAGCAGGTGTTGATGAGGTTGGTATGGATGCAGCGTAACGCTGGCTGATGTAACGCAGGATTAGCAGACGTGCCGGTTCGGCTTGTGGGGGAGGGATCGAAGCCAGTTGCGTCAGCAAGGCACTGGCGGGCTGGTCTGGGCGCTTGCTGATTCCGGCCTGGGTCAGACGTGCCAGAAACCGGTTCCAGGCGACTTGCAGAGGATCGTGCTTTTGGCGTCGATCACCACGCCAGAGCAGGCCAAAACTGATGGCCAGAGCCAGGGCAATGCCCAGTCCCAGAATCAGGGCGATCTGGCGCCAATCCTGCGGATCCAGACCAAGGCGGGCAAACAGATCGCGCTGGCGTCTGGCATCGAAATCCACGATCGCGAAATTCCAGCCACGGCGCAGGGCATCAAGGGTGTTCCACAAGGGTTGGCCCCAATGCGAGAGCATGCCCGGAGCTGGCATCAGGCTGGGCAAACCCTCGCGGATCCGTTCTGGCGCCACGGCAGCCGTCGGATCGACTCGAACCCAACCCCGGGCTTCCAGCCAGACTTCGGTCCAGGCGTGGGCATCGGAATTGCGGATCAGCCAGTACTTGCCCACCGGATTGTAGAAACCGCCCTGATAGCCGGTGATCACCCGTGCAGGAATGCCGGCCGAGCGCATCATCACGGCAAAACTGGAGGCAAAGTGCTCGCAATAGCCTTCCTTGGTACCGAACAGGAAATCATCGACACTGTCGCGCGCCAGCGGCGGGGGCACAAGGCTGTAGACGAACTCGGCGTGGAACCAGTCCAGGGCGCGTTGTATCAGCGTTTCCGGATGGGCGTTTTCGGCCTGCCATTGCGCCATCAGGGCCAAGGTGCGTGGGTTGGTACCCGGTGGCAGGCTCAGGTAATGCTGACGGGTGGTATCTGGCAAGTCCGGCTGCAGAACGGCATCAATGCTGGAACTGACGCGAAATTGCCGTACCGACTGGCTGGGACGGGTGGCGTAAAGGGTGTGATCCGCGCCCATGCGCGCCTGCTCGGGAGCCTCGACCGGCAGATCAAGAGCGATCAGGTATTGGAAACGGGTCGGCTCCTGCATGACTTCATGGACGTAGACCTGATCGGTCGCTTGCATCGGTGCAGGCGGAGCAAAGATCGATCCACGCCAGCGCGACCAACTGCGACCATCAAAATTGCCCAGTACCGGACCACGCCAGTACATGGCGTTGCGCGGTGGCGTATCGGTTTCGAAACTCACCCGCAGGGCCGGACTGTCATCGAGCAGCATCTCGGCGATATCACCGGGACTGACCTGATCGGACAAGCCGCTGCGACCGGATTCTTCTGCCCCGGGCGAACCCCACAAAGGTTCGGGGAAGCGGGGAAAGCCCAGATAGACCACGGCGGCAAAGGGCAGGGAAATGGCCAGGAGGCGGACGCTGGAGACCAGAATCTGGCGTCGCTTCGGAGCCGGAGGCGGGCCGGGCAGTTGCAAGCGGGCCAGTTGTGCCAGGGCAGCCACCAGCAGCAGGCAGGCTACCAATGCCTGCAACAACATCAGAGGACCTTGATCGCGCAAAAACCCGGCCATGATGGCGAACAGGGAAAAACTGCAGATGCTGCGGCCATCGCGAACCGTACGGGTTTCCAGCAACTTGGTGGCCAACATCGTGGCCAAAAGGGCAGCGCCGGTTTCCTGACTGGCACTGAAGCCCGAACCGGCCACGGCCGCTACCGCCATGAACAAAATGAAGGGCAGGCGCAGCAGGGGTGGCAGGATAACCCCGCGCAGATGCAGGCCGATGCCCAGGGCGGCCGTGACCAGCAACAGCACGCTGAGCCAGAGGGGAAAGCCCGGCAGTACCGGCATCAGGGAGACCACAGCAGCGGTAGCCACCCACAGGAAACTGCCGCGATCCAGGGATTCCTTGCCCAACCGACTCATGGTGCCAACGCCAGAGCGCGAAAGCAGGCGTGCAGGTGAGCCTGACCCTGGCCAGGCCCGAAGCGTTCGGTGGGCATCACCAGCACCGTGGCGTGACCCTGACGCTCGGCTTCCACCAGCCAACGGGCCAGGCGTCGGGCTCTGGCGTCACTGGGCAAAGGCGCCAGTTCGTCCCAGGAAAACTGAAACTGGTTACCATCCGGACGTTCGTATTCGCGCACCAGCAAGCGATCCATGCGGGCGCTGTGTTTCCAGGCGACCTGACGCATGGGATCACCCTGACGGTAATCACGCAAGGCGATGGGCTCATCCTGGCTGCCCGGTTGCGGGCGCGGGCGGGCATGACCGCTGGAACCGGGCGGCGAAGGGGGATCTTTCTCCAGCGCCGGCCAGACCAGGGTGCGGGTATCCGGGTGCAACCAGCCCCAGACCTCAAACAGACCCAAAGGCTGGCGGCTGTGAAGCTTGAGCCGCCCGGTAGCGAGCCAGCCCCGGTGTCGGGTGGCTTGCTCCAGTTCCACGGTCAGGGGTGCGCCATCGCGCAAGCTGAAACCGGTGAGATGGCCGTTGCGTTCCACGATCAGGCCATCGCGCAGGCGGCGGGAGTTGGCGACGAAATGCAGGTGCAAACGCTGGGGTTGGCCCGCGTGCACGGGAGCAGCCTCGATTCGTTCCAGATGTACGCCACTGAGGTTGAGGTAGCCGCGCAGCAAGGTGCTGAGCATCAGCGACAGCATCAAGAAACTGAGAATCAGAGCCGGATTGTTGTTGTAATTGAGTGCGCCCAGGGTCATGACCGCCAGCAACACGGCCAGGAACAGGCCGTAGGCCGTCGGCAGCACGTAGATGCGACGACGGTGCAGGTGAATAGGCAAGGGTTCGATGCCGCGTGGACGTACGAAGCGGCGCATCCAGCGCGGGACCTTCGGGTGTTCGTGTGAGCCTTCCGCAGCAGAGCGGACACTGGCAGGAGCGGGCGTGTTCACCCCATTCAATCCACCACGACGCTGGCCAGGACGGCTTCGGCCAGTTGCTGGCCAGTGCCGGTATCCGAATCAGGTACCAGACGATGGCCGGCCACCGGCACGAACAGGGCTTGCACGTCATCGGGCAATACGTGTGCGCGCCCCAACAGCAAAGCGTGGGCACGGGCCGCGCGCAGCAAGGCGATGCCGGCGCGGGGCGACAGGCCAATGTGTACGCCAGGATGATGCCGGCTGCGCTGCAGCAGAGCTTGCACGTAATCGATCAGGGCTGGGCTGGTATGGACCTTGGCAACCGCAGCGCGCAAGGCTTGCACATCGGCCTGGCTCAACTGCGGCTCGAGATGGGCAATGCGCTCACGTCGATCCTCGCCCGTCAGCAGCTCGCGCTCGGACGCCGGATCGGGATAACCCAGGGCGAAGCGCAACAGGAAGCGATCCAGTTGCGAATCGGGCAAGGGGAAGGTGCCCGACAGATCCACCGGGTTTTGTGTCGCCAAAACAAAAAAAGGCTGGCTCAGAAGATGGGTCTGGCCATCGATGGTGACCTGGTATTCGGCCATTGCTTCCAGCAGGGCACTCTGGGTGCGGGGCGGAGCGCGGTTGATTTCATCGGCCAGCAGAACCTGGGTAAAGATCGGGCCGGGATGAAAGCGGAATTCACGCGCGCTGGCATCGAATACGGAAATGCCCAGCACATCGGCCGGCATCAGATCGGAGGTGAACTGGATACGCTGGAAGCTCAGGCCAAGGCTGGCCGAAAGTGCCTGCGCCAAGGTGGTTTTGCCCAGTCCGGGCAGGTCTTCAATAAGGATATGACCGCCTGACAGTAGCGCGACAAAGGCCAGTCGTACCTGTTCGGCCTTGCCCAGAATCAAGGCGTTGACCTGATCTTGTGCGCGCGTGAGTGCGGCAAGGGTCAAGTCGGGTATCGTGTTGGCAAGGGCGGGAGCAGCCATCCGGTTTCTCGCACGAGTCATTCTTGCTGGAGTGTAGCTGGATATGCAGGCAGTGCGGCGTGCACGCAGCACGTTCCTGGTGGCATGGGCGGTGCTGGTGCTGGTGCGCTGGGCGCTGGCGGCGCATGTGCCCTTGTTCGTGGACGAGGCGTTTTACTGGCAGGAAGGCCAGCATCCGGCCTGGGCCTATTCCGACCTGCCGGGCCTGACCGCCTGGCTGATCGGCCTGGGTACCCACCTTGCCGGTGACAGCCTGCTGGGCGTGCGCTGGCCCTTCCTGTTGATGGTGATGGCCATGCCCTGGCTGGCGGTGCGTGCAGCCTGGACCTTGGGGCCGGCGCGAGCCTGGCAGGCCGGAACCCTGGTGACGTTGTTTCCGCTTTTGCTGCCGCTGGGAGTGCTGGCCCTGCCGGATGTGCCAATGAACCTGGCCACCGTGATGTGCTTGCTGGGCGGCGTGTTGGCATTGCATAAAGCCGATTGGAAGGCGAGCTTCTGGCTGGCGTTGGGTCTGGTCGTGGGCGGCTTGAGTCACTACCGCTTTCTCGGCGTGATCGCGGTCGGAATGATGGCCTTGCTGTGCCTGCCCCAGGGCCGACAAGCTCTGCGCAATCCCCGTATCTGGCTGGCCATCGGTCTGGGCCTTCTGGCCTGGATGCCCTTGATCGTCTGGAATCTGCAGCACGGTGAAGCCGGTTGGCGCTTCCAGTTGCTGGATCGCCATCCCTGGCGCCTGCAAGCTGCAGGACTGTGGTTTCCCTTGATCCAGGCGGCACTGGCGACGCCCTTGCTCTGGCTGGCCATGTTGATTGCCGCCACGCGGGTTGGGTCACGTTGGCCGTTGCCCGTGCGCTGGTTTGCCCTGTGCGGTGGTCTGACCGTGCTGGGGTATTTTTTGCTGGGTTTTGTGGCCGATACCCAGCGCGTCAGTTTCCACTGGCCGCTACCCGGTTATCTTGCCCTGCTGGTACTGGTTCCCGGTGTGCTCGCGGCTTGGTCGGCCTGGGCCCGCACGGCCACGGTGCTGATACTGGGCCTGGGTTTGCTGACCGCCATGGGCGCTGCCACCTGGATTGGCATCCCAGCCGCACGTTCGATTCTGGCCGGCAGCAGTCACTACCCGGAAAACTTTGCCGGCTGGGACGAATTGGCGCAGGCGGTGCGTACGCGCCTTGACGCCATGCCTGCCGGGACGCGCGTGATCGTCGATCAATTCAAGCTGGGCGCGGAACTGGGTTTTGCTCTGGGCGATGCGGAAATTCCCGTGCTCGAACACCCGCTCAATGACCGTCATGGTCGCAGCCGGCAACTGCAGTTATGGGGTCTGCTGCAGGCCGCCGCTGAAACCGGACACTGGCGTTTGCTGGTCGTAGCCGACAGCGATATGGGGGTCAATATCCGAGCGAACCATTACCAATCGCTGTGTCAGCGCCTGGGGGCTTTGCCGGCGCCGGAAGTGGTCGAAGTGGACCAGGGCGCTCGCCGTTTTCTGTTGTTTGCCCTGCCGCCAGGCCGTCACGAAGGGCACTGCGAGATACCGTTTTCGTTGCGTCCAGACACGCGAGCTGACATTGCAGTACACAATAAGCCACTTTCTGCCCAAGCCTTTGGAACCTGGCATGAGTGAAACCTTGTTGACCGATCTGGCTCGGCATCTGCCCGAGCTGATGCTCAAGACCGAAGCTGCCGACCTGGAATTTTATGGTCGTGACTGGACCCGGCGTTGGCAACCGGCTCCATTGGCGATTGCCCTGCCAGCAAGCGTCGAGCAGGTGCAGGCGGTGGTGCGCTGGGCCGGGCAACATGAGGTGGCTATCGTGCCATCGGGTGGTCGCACCGGTTTGTCCGGCGGCGCCGTGGCGGCTCATGGTGAACTGGTGTTGAGCCTGGAACGCATGCACAAGGTCCTGGGTTTTGATGCCCACGACCGCATCCTGCGGGTGCAGGCCGGCATGACCCTGGAAGCCGTACACAATGCGGCGGCTGAGCATGGTCTGATCTATCCGGTCGATTTCGCCTCGCGCGGTTCCTGCAGCATCGGCGGCAATATCGCCACCAATGCCGGAGGCATCCGCGTCTTGCGCTATGGCAATACCCGCAACTGGATCGCCGGCCTGAGCGTGGTCACCGCCAGCGGCGAACTGTTGGAACTCAACCGTGGTCTGGTCAAGAATTCCAGTGGTTACGACCTGCGCCAACTCATGATCGGATCGGAGGGCACGTTGGGTATCGTGGTCGAGGCGCAACTCTGGCTGACCGATCCGCCCCCAGCCTCGAACGTGATGCTGCTGGCCCTGCCTTCATTCCAGGCCCTGATGCAGGTGTTCGAGGGCCTACGGGCACGCCTGAACCTGTCGGCCTTCGAGTTTTTCACCGATCACGCCTTGCACCATGTAGTGGCCCACGGAGCCCAGCCACCTTTTGCCGAGGACCACCCGTACTACGTCGTAACCGAATTTGATGCCGAAACAGCCCAGCACGAACAGGCTGGCCTGGATGCGTTCGGGGCGTTGCTGGAGGAAGGTTTGGTGGTGGATGGCGTGATCGCGCAAAGCCAGGCCCAGGCCGCAGCCTTGTGGCGCCTGCGTGAAGGCATCACCGAATCGCTGGCGCAGTACCAGCCTTACAAGAACGATATCTGCGTCCGTATTGGGGCCATGCCGGCGTTTCTGGCCGAGGCTCAGGACCTTTTGACGCGGGCCTACCCGGATTTCGAGGTGGTGTGGTTCGGTCATATCGGCGATGGCAACCTGCATATCAATATCCTCAAGCCGCAGGCCATGACCACAGCGGCCTTTGTGCAGACTTGCGAGCAGGTCACTGAGGATCTGGCCGATCTGCTGGCCCGCCACGGCGGCAGCATTTCCGCCGAGCACGGCATCGGCCTGGTCAAAAAGCCCTACCTGAGCTCAACCCGCAGTGCCGTCGAGATCGGCTTGATGCAGGGTGTTCGCGCCGCGTTGGATCCGGCGGGTCTGCTCAATCCGGGAAAGCTGTTTGATCCGGCCCCCGATGGTCGCAATATGGAGAGTCGCCCATGAAATCCTGGCTTCTGATGCTGTTTTTGGGTGTCGTCCAGAGCCTGGGCGTGGTCCATGCGGCCGTGCCCGAACCCTTGTTGTGGCAGGCGCGTGGCGATGCCGGCACGGTTTATTTGCTGGGTTCGTTCCATATGCTCACCGTCGATGACTATCCGCTCGATCCCCGCGTCGAGGCGGCTTATGCTCGTGCCGATCGGCTGGTGTTCGAGGTGGATCCGGCGGAAATGGCGGCCCCGCAAACCTTGCAGGCCGTTCAGGCTCTGGGACAGTTTTCCGAGGGCAACAACCTGCGCCAGGTGCTGTCGGCGTCCACTTACGCCAAGTTGAGGCTACATCTGGGCAATGACGAAGCCTTGCAGGCTGTCGAGAACTTCAAGCCCTGGCACTTGAGCATGGCTCTTGCGGTGGGTTCGATGGCGGCGATGGGCCTTGAGGCGCGCCTGGGACTTGATCAGCACTTCATGCAACGTGCCGCTGAAGACGGTAAACCCAGCAGCGGGCTGGAAACGGCCCTGGATCAGATCGGAGCCCTGGATCGGGCGCCTTTGGCAGAACAGGACTATATGCTGGCCGAGGCCCTGGAGCCTTTGGCCGACAAGCGCGAGCGCATCCTGCAGATGCATACCTTGTGGCGTGCCGGTGATGCGAGCGGATTGGAGCGGGCCATCCAGACCGATCTGGGCGTAAACACGCCGCAGGCTTACCGTTTGCTCAATCGGGATCGCAATCAGGCCTGGTTGCCGCAAATCCAGGCCCTGCTGACACAACCGGAAACCACGCTGGTAGTGGTTGGCAGCATGCACCTGCTGGGCCGGGACGGCCTGGTGGAACTGCTGCGCGAGCGCGGGATCACGGTTGAGCGGGTGCAACTCCGGGTTCTGATGCCGCTGGATGAGGCCGCCTGAGCAACCGAGCGTACGGCAGAGATCGGCTTGCGCGTAGCCCGTCAGCCTTGAGGCTGGGGCTTAACCGCTGCAACTGCCGCAGCAAATCGAAGGCAGGCGCACGATCTGTTGCAAGGTGATGGGATGGCCCGATGAATCCAGGGCCTGTACCAGCTCGGTATCGAGCATATTGGTGCTCAGGCGCAAGGTATGGCCATCACGGTCCAGGTCGGCAAAGGCGGCCGGGTCGACGTCCTGCAGGGCATCGATGATGGCGCCCAGATCCGGGGCGGAAGCGTCGAGGTGAATGCTGTATTCCATGGCGGTGCAAATCCAGAGTCATGAGTCCGGTTGCGGTCGCTCTGTTTGCAGTCAGACGGCCACGATTCGCCATTCTAACAGTCATCTGCCGGCACCGGACCGGCAGGTCGCGCGCAGCTGCTTTGCGATTCAGCGCGGATCACATTCCAGATACATGCTGACGCTCAGTTCAGGACGTCGATCATCCAGGCCGCGCAGTTCCGGGTGTGGACTCTGGTTGTAGTCCACTTCGCGCACGGCAAAACCGGCTTCGTGCAACAGGCTATCCAGGGTGTGGCGATCGAAGAAAAATCCCGGATTGAGCTTCAGGGCCAGGTTGACCAGATGTCCGGCGGTTTCCGGTTCCAGCGGCAGGCCGACCGAGCGGTTCCAGTTGTCGATCAGCGCTTGCGGGTGTTCCTTCCAGGCCTGCAGCAGTCGCTCCAGACTGGGTACCAGCAAGCGCATGACGCCGTGCGGCTTGAGCACGCGCCGGGCTTCGTGCAAGAAGTTGCGCACCTGCTCGATGGTGGGCAGGCAGGAAAGAAAATCCTCGGAATGGATGAAATCGACGCTGGCATCGGGGTAGGGCAAGGCTTGGCCCAGATCGGCGATGACATCGGCACCACTGGCCGGATCGATATCGATATTGGTCCAGCCCGGCAAGGGGCAGACACCCGAACCGCAGTTGAGCTTGAGCATGGCTTTGCGACTGAAACGGGAAGGGCCAAAGCATGGCAGCTTTTGCCGGATGGGTCAGCTTTGCCCTGGGTGAGGAGAACTCGGCCTGGGTTGCAAGCACATCCGTGTGCCCAATGTCCAGCCGTGCAAGTCGTCAATAGTGTCCCTGCAGGGGTGGGGCTTCAGGTCGGATGCGTAGAATTGCGAATGAGATATATTCACAACCAAGCCTTATGTCCAAGAATTCATTTGACTTTGCTGCTCGTTCCATTTCATTCGTGAAGCTGCATCGCAGCCTGTTCGCCACGGCTGTCGGCTTAGCCCTGGCCGGTACTTCGGCCCTGGCAAGCGAACCGAATGACGCCTTGCCAAGCGTTGCCGCCCTGGCTGCTTCGGAATTGCCCGGAGTCGTGGTCACGGCGGTGAATCCGCCTTTCGAGCCTATCGACACCGGCACGGCCTCGACCATAGGCCGGCAGGAGATGGATCGCACCTTGAGCACCACGATCCGTGATCTGGTGCGCTATGAGCCGGGCGTGTCGGCCATCGGCACGGCCAGCCGCTTTGGCTTGGACAGCTTCAATATCCGGGGCTTGTCCGGCAATCGCACCTATATGGAAATCGACGGCGTGCCGGTAGCCGATTCCTTTGGTGCCAATGTCGCCGGCAGCGGCTTTCGCGCCGGACGCAACTTCATCGATCTGGCCACGATCCAGCAGGTCGAGATCATCCGCGGACCGGCTTCGGCCCTGTATCCATCCAGCGCACTCGGCGGCACCGTGGTCTTTCGCACTCGCGATCCTGCAGATTACCTGCTGGCCGGGGAGCCCTGGCGCAGCGTGGTCAAGGCGCAATACGACAGCGTCGATCACGGCCTTGGCACCCAGGCCATGCTGGCCACAGCGCAAGGTGCCCACAGCCTGCTGTTGAGCCTGAATCACCGCAACGCGCACGAGATGGAAAACCAGGGTGATGTGGATGGCATTGGTGCCAGCCGGACCCGACCCGATCCGATGGATATCGACAGTGATGGCCTTTTGGGCAAATACCTGCACGCCGGCGATGGCGGCCGCATCGATCAGCTGACGCTGGAAGCCTCGCGCCGCCGGGTTCGTGTGAATGGTCTCTCGGCCCTGACCTCCGGATCATCGGATGATTTCATCCCTGGTGACTTCGGCTCTGGCAGCAGCCTGCCGGGCATGGCTGATGACGAACTGGAAGACTACGTGCCGGCCTATCACCACTCCCAGGACCGCAGCCAGCGCCAGCGCGTCAGCCTCGGGCAATGGTTCCCGGAACTGGGTGCAAGCCTGGCCGATACCCTCGACTGGCGCTTGTACTGGCAGAAAAGTCATACCCGCACCGCCACCCAGACCGATACCGAAAAAGTCGAACGCTTTTTTGACAGCGTACCGCTGAACCAGCGCGTCATCGGCACCAAACTGGTCGCCTCGCGTCAGCTTGAAACCGCTTCCGGCACCGGGCACCTTTTCAGCTATGGGCTGGAAGCCTCGCGCAGCCGGGCCGAGTCGACCCTGGATGGTTTTGGCATCGACAAGGAAACCGGTGCCGTCGGCAATACCTATCCGCAATTTTTGCCGGCCGATTATCCGATGCACCTGATCCCCGGCAGCGATACCGATCGCCAGGCCCTGTTCGTGCAGGATCGCTTCCGGATTGGCCGGTTGACCGTGGTTCCCGGTCTGCGTTGGGAACGCTATGTCTATCGCCCTGGTGATGATGCCCTGTATCAGCAGTACAACCCGGGCTATGTCCAGCGCGATTACCGTAAGAACGATCTGTCGCGCAAACTCGGCCTGATCTGGCGTTTCGATTCGACCCTGGAAGCCTATGTGAATCTGGCCGATGGTTTTCGTCCGCCCCTGTTTGGCGAATTGTCCGGAGCCTGGAACAAGCAGCCTATTCCGATCGTCAATATCGCCTTTCTGCCCAGCCCGGATCTCAAGGCCGAGACCAGCCGCAATGCCGAGATCGGCCTGCGCGCGCATGGCCAGGCGGGCTGGTTCTCACTGGCGGCCTATCGCAACCGCTACCGCGACATGATCTGGACCGGTTATGCCCTGGATGCGAGCGAAGTGCCGGAATGGGCTTTGCAGATTTCTCCCGGTGCCCGTATCCAGCAGTTCTTCCAGGCCGTCAATGTGCCCCGGGCCTGGGTGCGAGGGCTGGAATTCAATGGCCAGCTCAACCTCGATGGTTTCTCTCCGGCACTCGCCGGCTGGTCCTTGCGGGCGGCCGCGGCCATCGCCAGTGGTCGCCTGACCGAAGCCGGCCAGAGCCAGGAATCCCAGCTCAATACCGTTGATCCAGCCAAGCTCGTGCTCGGCGTGGCCTGGACTGACGGCAACTGGAGTGCGGACCTAATCGGTACCGCCGTGCGCCACCAGCGCATCCTCAGCAACGCGGCCGCTTTCCGTCCCCGTGGCTATGGCCTGCTCGATGCCCATGTCCGCTACGAAGCCGATAATCAGTGGAGCATCAGCCTGGCCCTGAACAACCTGACCGATCGCAAGTACTGGGATTGGGGCAACCTCAACGGTGGCACCCTGGGCAATCTGGTGGCCGGCAATGGCTTGAATGACGCCGGCACCGGCGGCATCCCCGCCGACCGCCTGACCATGCCCGGGCGCAATCTCAGCCTGGCGGTCCAGTACGAGTTTTGAGGAAGGCCTCGATCAGAACGGCCAGAACACCGGGATGAAGATCACCCCGAGTACCCAGAAGATCAAGTTCAGGGGCAGACCGACGCGCAGGAAGTCCTTGAACTGGTAGCCGCCGGCGCTGTGCACCATGGTGTTGGTCTGGTAACCGACCGGGGTGAGGAAGCTGGTGGAGGCGGAGAAGGTGACGGCGATCAGGAAGGGTGTGGCATCCACGCCGATCAGTTGCGCCGTGGACACCCCGATCGGGGTCAGCA
>CAYRJS010000008.1:17043-23193 GCA_964424535.1 uncultured Aquimonas sp. | reverse complement strand
ACGGGGCCGCCTTGGCGTCTGCCGGGGCCCATACGTTCACGGACAGACAAACCTCGCTCATCGGCAAGGCTTCTGCTGGTGCGTAGATACTGCCTGGGCGTGGCGGCGGCTGATGGCAGGCGGGGCCAAACCGGGTGGCATCGCGCACCTCGCTCCAGGGCTTCATGGCCTTGGGGGCACGCCAGCGCAGATCTCCTACCGGTGCCTGTGCATAGGGTATGCCACGAAACACCTTCGCCCCGCCCTCGACCAGACCGCGCACGGCCCCCGTGGGGGTATCCACGATCACAGGCTCTGAGGCCATTGCCGGTAGCGACAGCGCCAGCCACAGCGCCACGGTGACGGTAATTCTTGCAAGCATTGGGCCGCTCATGGTGTGACAACCTCCTTTTGTTTCTGCTTGAGTGCCTTGGCCAACCAGAGGAACAAACCGATCGCGACACCGTAGAACGGCAATAGCGTGTAGAACGCCATCTGCAGCGAGTTGTCAGGATGGCTGGCACGAAATACGTCACTGGCAAACCCAAGGTAGGTCGGGCCCAGGCCCAATCCGACCAGGTTCATGACCAGCAGCAACAATGCGCCGGCCAAAACACGCTGATCCGGGCGGACCTCCTCCTGCACCAGGGTCACCGAGGGTGAAAGGTAGAAGTAGTTCAGGCCCATGGGCAGGAGAAGAAACGCCAGAGCCAATGGCCACCCTGGTGCCCAGATGAAGCCCAGAAACAGCGGCGCTGCCAGCATCAGGCCAACCGCCGGCACATAGGCATAGGCGGCCTTTCCACGTGGCACCAGACGATCAACCAGACGTCCTGAAATCAGCATGCCGGCACTGACGCCAAACAGCACCACCAGTGCATACCAGAGCGCCACGTCATTCAATTCCATGCCTTTTTCACGCATCAGGAACAACACCGTGAAATTCATGGTCGCGTAGGTGATGAATTGAGTCGCGGCACAAGCCAGGGCCGTACGCAACAACACCGGATCGCGAAAAAACATCCCGAAGGTCGGCCAGAATCGCGGCTTTTCGCCAGCATGAGCAGCCGCCTGTCGAGGTGGCTCCTGCCCGGCCACACCATCCAGGCCGCCGCGCTTGGGCTCACGCACCACCAGCCATACCACCAGGGCGGTAAGCGTCCCGATCAGACCCACCCAGATGAAGGCCAATCGCCACGAATAGGCGGCAGCCACCGAAGCACCAAATGCCACGCCCAGGGCCTGGCCGATGGGCGGCCCCATGTTGAACAGGCTCAGCGCGGTGCCGCGCGTGCCGGGTGGAAAATAATCGGAGATGATCGCATACGAAGGCGGCACACCACCGGCCTCGCCCACACCGACCATCATGCGGGCCATGACCAGTTGTGGATAGTTGCTGGCCATGCCGCAGGCAGCCGTCGCCGCACTCCACAACGCGCACGAGAATGCGAGCACCTTCACGCGATTGGTTCGATCCGCCAGCCAGCCAACGGGTATGGCCAGCACGCAGTAGAAGAGCGCGAAATAGAGTCCGCCAATCAGCCCAAGCTGCCCATCGGTGACCCCCAGATCATCCTGTATCGGCTTTGCCAGGATCGACAGCAATTGTCGATCCAGGAAATTCAGGACGTATACGAACGTCAGTATGCCCAGGACGATCCAGGCCATGCGGGCCGGCCGTGGTCGTGGTGTACCCGCGATCCACGGCGATGTTGGATTATTGCCCATCAGAACCGATATCCAACGCGGATACCAACCGTTCGCGGACGAACAACGCCATAACGACCGTCAATGAAGGCTTCCGGATGGACGTAGTTGATTGAGCGATCATCAAAAATATTCTCCACGTACAGGCCTACGGTCAAACGCTCGAAAGCCGCCGCCAACGAGGCATTCACGACGGTATAGCTGTCGGTATAGTCGAATGTCGGACTGGCTTCCCCAGGCTGTCCGGGCACGTACGGAAATGAGCCTGGGAAGCTGCCAACATGAACCACGGCCAGAGACGCGTTGCCTACTGAATTGCGGAACCAGTCAAAGTTGTAATTTGCCGTCAGCGAACCACTGAAATCAGGCCCTGCCAGACGCGCGCCCATGACCGCCCCGGAGACGGCTGCTTCCTCGGCAGTGAGCGTATCCACCTTGGCACGGTTGAGCGAACCACTGAACGTGAACATCCAATTCATCGTGGGCACCGCCACCAGCTCCAACTCCAGGCCGCGGCTATAGGCGCCACCAATATTGGTGGCAAACTGGACCGAGTCGGAAACACGGTTGGCCTGCACCTGGATGTCGTTCCAATCCACGTAATACAGCGCCAGGTTTGCCGACACCCGGCCATCCAGCCAGCGCCCCTTCAAACCGATCTCGTAATTCACCAACTTGTCCGAATCGGCACCATCCGGGATGATCAGATCATCGGGATCAATGGTGCTGATAGCACCAGCGCGCGCATTCACCACCGGCGCTCGAAAGCCCGTGGCCACGGCCATGTAAGTGGTCATCGAAGGGCGCGGTCGCCAGGACGTACTGATGCGATAAGAAGGCCCGCTTTCCTTGGCTTTCCTGCCAGCCGCCGCCTCTACCGGCGTGATGTCAAGCGCTCCGCCGGGAATGCCATAGAAGGCATACAGGAACGCCTGGTTCAGATAATCACTGTTGTAACCGCCCTCGCGGGTAAAGCCCTGGGCTTCGGTACTGCCGTAACGCACGCCAACGGTCGTCCACAGATCATCCGTGAAGTGATAGCTGAGTTCGCCAAACAGGGCTTGTTCCTTGGTTATGTCATATGAGTGGTAGCGCAGATAATACTCATCCGGTAGTCCGGTAATGCCGCTCAGGGTGAGGAACTCCTCGTTCGAGCGATAGCCAAAAAACACATCGCGATCACGCTTGTAATAAAAACCACCCAGGACCCAATCCAGAGGGCCACTGGAATCGGAAACCAGGCGCACTTCCTGGACAAAGGTGTGTGTTTCACCCGGTGCATCGAGCGCAAACGCAAACGCCTGGTCATAGGTACCAGCCAGGTCGACATTGAACAAGGCCTCATAATCCGACCAGGTCGATGAGCTTGTCAGGTTGGCACCATCAAACTGATAACCCAAGGTCAGGTTGTAGTTGGTCATCGTGCCTGAAAACATATCGGGACGATCTGAGAAACGCTTGTCCTTGCCCAACTCGGGGTTGATCAATGACGAATCTTCCGGGGTGCTTTCTTCTCGTGAAATCCGTAGTTGGGCGCTCAGCCGATCGGTGGGCTCCCACAGCAAGGTGGCCCTGCCTCCCGAGCTTTTCAGGGCGTTGGATTTGTTGATTCCGGTCCCGAGATTATCCACATACCCCTGCTCATTGCGGGAAAACCCGACCACGCGCAACGCCATGCGCTCATCGATAATGGGGATGTTCACCATGGCGTTGTAGCGCTGGCGCAGTGAACTTGAGCCAGTAAGGCCGATATCCGCCAGGAACGAGCTTTCAAACAAGCTGGGATCCGGCGCATGGGTCAAAATCCGCAAGGCACCGGCCAAGGACCCAGAACCGAACAACGTCCCCTGTGGTCCGCGCAGGAACTCTACCCGCTCGACGTCGTACAGGCTGGGATCGAGAATCGTGGAGTTGCCATTGGCAGATATGGGAAGCTCGTCGATGTAGATCGCCACCGTACTTTGCAGGTTCGCGTTATAGCCGTTGGTGGCAATCCCGCGCGCGGTGAAATTGTTGAAATTGGCACTGGCCCTGTTCAACACGACCCCTGGGGTCTCATAGGCCAGGCCTTCGTAGCCCACCACACCTTTTTGATCGAGTTCGTCTTGCGAAAGCACACTCACGCTCAGGGGGACATCCTCCAGGCGTTCGCTGCGACGGGTTGCGGTAACGGTGACGGCATCCAAGACCCGGGCCTCGGCCTCTTGCTTGGACGGATTGTTCTCAACCCGGGTCTGCGCATCAAGCGCTTCGGTCACGGCTTGCGCCAAAACCGAAACCGGCAGAGCAGACAGAACGGACACAAGTACGGTTGCGGTAAAACGGGTTCCCATAACATATCCCTCCCACAGGATGCTGGTTTAGCGAAGCCTCACCGTTGCGGATAGTGTCGGGTAAAATCGCCCTTGTCAAGACTCACTCACATGATTGTGAATATTATTGCATTGCATCATTTTCGCGCAAAATCAAACTCTTGCCCAAGATGAGCCCTCCATCTTGAAGCCATCAAAACGCATCGGGCCCACGCTCAAGCTCGCCATGAACCTCGGTCCTTCCCGATCCTCCGGTCCATACCTGGCACCATTTGCTCCAGGACAGGCTGCCGACACCGGGCTACATCACCTGGCCAGCATCCGCCGCAACGGGTTCAACACCTTCAACTTCGCCCACGACTACGTCCGTGGCGAAGGCCTGCGTCACGATGTCGAACAGGTACAGGGACCAGAATTCGCCACCCGCGAGAAAGGCCAATACCTTCGTTTCCCACCAGCAGGAAGTGGGTCAAAGAACAGTCCCCCCATTACGCGCCCAAGCCGAGGGCGATCAGGGTACGGTGGTTGGGGTCGTGGATGCGGGTTCGGGCAGCGTGATCGGTGCGCGGGGTGGTTTGACGCGCAAGCTGCCGATGGGGAAGTGCTGCTGGGTATCGGGATCGTACAACGCCAACGGCCACTCGCCTTCCTGCATCAGGATGGCATCGGCGTTCACCGCCGCGGTGATCACGGGCAGCCTGCGGACGGTTTCAATCAGGTGCCCATCAAAATCGAGCTTGGCATGGCGTGGTACGCAATCGGACTTGATCCAGAACGCGGATGAGCCATCGGGCTGCTCGTTGAAGCGTTCACCCGCGAACACATCCTTGGGTCCCCAATCCTGGATGGGGCAGAAGGGAAAATCCGGTGATACGCGCTGGGATTCCGGGGTGGCGGCAAGCATCTGCTCGGCCAAGGCACCCGCAGGTGCGTCAGCATCCTGCCAAAGCGCACAGGCATCGGCAGCAAGTCTGAACTCCACGGCATTGCCGGTGGAAGTTCGCGGCAACAGGTGCACCTGACCGTGGGTATCGACCAGCCATGCTGCCGCCGCCATCGTGGAGTGATTGGCAAGCCAGGGCGGCGGCATGCCATGCTTGCCGCGCCAGGCGATAAGGTAATGGTCGGCCTCTTCCACGGATATCGGGGTTTCCAGCCTGGACGCATCATGTTCCGGTACGAACAGGCGCGCCTGAACCTCTCCATCCGGCGAGAATGCCGCGACGAACAAACCGGGGTTGGCTTCCTGCCCGGGGCGGGCATTCCAGGTAAAGCGCGCGGCCTCGTTGGTGCCATTGATGACAAACGCAAGCGCCGCACCTTCAGCATCGGGAATGTGGATGCGGATGCCATCGTTGATGGCGCAATCCAGCCGGGTTTGCGTATGCAACGAGAAGCGGGCGTTCTGCATCCGCAACAAGGTCATCAGGGCGTCCTTGTCGCAGCTGCCCAGCGGCAGCGGGGGCGCGGCATCACCACACTCGCTGACGCTCGTTTGCACGCGCTCGCCTTCATTGATGTCCATATAGCGCGACGGGAAATACGTGCGTGCCGATTCGGGCCGCAACAAGGAGCGACCCAGAGCAAAACGGACATCACTTTCAATGCCGAGCAGATCGAGCACGGTCGGGGCCAGGTCGTAACTGGCACCCGCAGCAACGGCAGCAGGCTCGTGGTCACCACCAAGAACCACCAATGGCAGATGGCGGTCGCTGATTGCATCAGCCCCGAACAGTCGCTTCATCAGCGGATTGGGGAAGACGTGGTGATCGGCCGTCACCACCACCGTCGTATCGTCCAGGTACCCGGCTGCCTCGATGCGGGCAAGGAATTTTTCCAGCAATTGGTCGGTGCAGTGCAAGGCCTCGATAAAAGGTTCTTTGCTGCCGTAGGGCGTGCATTCCTCGTAGGTGAAACCGGGCAAATGGCTGCCGATGGTGAGCAGGGTGAGGTTGTACGGCTGCTTGCCTTCCCGCAGGCGCTCGAGCTCGGCAAACGCCTGCTCGTACAGATCAGGATCCCCCAGGCCCCAACCACCAGGACGCGGGGCATATCCCATCTGTTGCCACTCGTCGAAACCCAATACGCGATCGTAGCCATGGACGGCGAGAAAATGGCCCTTGCCGGCAAAACTGGTTTCGGCCCCGCCCAG
>CAYRJS010000008.1:0-16943 GCA_964424535.1 uncultured Aquimonas sp. | reverse complement strand
CATGGACGGCGAGAAAATGGCCCTTGCCGGCAAAACTGGTTTCGGCCCCGCCCAGGTAGCTTTGCGTATATCCGGCACGACGCAGGACATCGCCCAGGCACGCCTGTTCCTCGGCCATGCCATCAAAACCGGCGATGGACTCGCTACCGCGTTCAAACGGAAACAAGGTGCCGCACTGGGAATTGGTGATGCCTTCAATGGTTATGAAACTGGCAGCGAAATAATCCCGGATCAGGCTCTGTGCGTGCAGGCGGCGGGCCAGATTCGGCATCAGATCCGGATAATCAGGGTGCTCGATCACGCGCTGCCCAAGAGATTCCAGATACACCAGGATCAGGTTGCGCGGCGGCGTGGCCGGGGTGGCACGGAGTGTGGTTTTGGAGGGCAGATCGACTTCAACCAGGCCACTTGCGCGCCAGCGTTCCAGTTCCGTTTCCGGCAGATCCAGTTGTTTGGGCGTGTACCAGGCATGAGCCTGGCTGGCCAGCATCCATTCCGGCAGGCCTTCATGCATCCAGCCGACACCAGCCAGGGCAAATACGGCCAGCAAGCACGCCCCGGTACGCGGCAGGCGCGGCAGACGTTTCACCAGACTCCAGGCAAACAGGGGTATGCACGCCAGCAAACCCAACAGCAGCAGGCACGCCAGACGGTATTGCTCCCATGCCACGGCAAAGGACTTGGGTTCCAGGTGGATGAACACCTCCGGCGTGAAACCGGCACCGGAAAACTGCACCAGGCCATGGAAGAAAAGCCGCACGACCAGCATCAGCGCCAGTATCAACGCCAGCACCGGTACCGCCAACCAGCGTGGCAGCAGGCTGGGCAACAGGGCCAGCAATACCAGCAGCGCACCGGTTCCGATCAGATGCACAGGTTGCAGCGTATTCCAGCCCAGGTCCTGCAGGGCAAGATGCACCGGCAGCAACAAAATACCGATCAGCACGAGCAGTGCGATTGCGGGCAAAAAACGAAGCAATGAACGGGTGGGCGGTTTCGAAGCGATCGGCATCGTGCTGAGACTATGGTCAGACAAGTCTTTGATGGTACAACTTGAACTCAACCGGCAAGTGCAATACCTCAGGTTCGCGGTATTGCCACGCCCAAGGCCTGCCACCACTCGGGTCTGGAAGAGTGCGGCGTGATCATGATCGAGTGCCAGCGCGGTCGCAACGTGTGCTTGTGTTTGCCACGGGTGAACTGTTCATCAGCCGTCTTCCCGCACGAACTGAAGCGAGCTGCTACGGCTGCTTGAATGTCACGGTGTCAGCCATCGCTGTTGCTGGCAAGGTTTGCGTTGCGTTGTCGCGAGGCAAAAAGCCGCGCCGACGATGCGGCGCGGCTTTTCCTGAAGCACGTATGGATCAGTTCTTGATCTGGACGTCGTCGATATAGACAAAGACGTTGTAAGCGGTCTGGGCACGATACAGCCAGATCGCATCCAGGGTCACTTGGCTGGCGGTGATGGCACCATTGCCGCCGACCCAGGCGTTCCACTGGTTGGCATCGGTCAGGCTCCATTCCAGATAGGTCCACTGATTGGCAGGAATGGTGCGGGCGATCGAGCGCTCGGTGCCGTCGCTGTCATCCACGCCCAGAGCGGCCGACATGCCGGTGCCACCCGAATACACCCAGAAGCCGATCTTGCCATTGGCACGGTTGATCTTGACGTTGGATGCCGGGGCTCCGCCACCCGACAACAGGCGCACCGACCAGTTGGCCGAACTGCTCGGGTTATCCACCAGTTTGACCTGCAACGAGCAATTGCCGTTCTTCTTCATGCTGCAGTCGCGCAAGGCCGTGGAGGCGGTGGAGATGCCGGCGGTGCTGCCTGAATAGGTGGGCGAATGGATGAAGTGGCCGACGCTGGATTCAAAGGTGTCGAGCACCTTGGTGGTCGGTGCCGTGGTCGGATTGAGCAGGTTGTAGTAGTTGGCCCAGTTCCAGTAGATGCCCGGGTCGGTATGGGTCTGGCCGGTGTAATGCTGGTGACCCTTGACCTTGACCGAGGTGGGCAGGACGTTGATGCCACTGCTGGCGGCGCCCTTGTAGGCACTGGCACAACTGATGGCGCTGTATTTGGCGCACATGTGCCGGACCAGGGCGGCAGAGGCGTTGTACATCGCCGTGGTGTACCAGGAACTGCTGCTGACGTAGCCTTCGTGCTCGATACCCAGGGTGTAGCCATTCTGGCTGCCCACGTGCCAGGCGGTATGGGCATCGCGCACCATCTGCGTCACCTGGCCATCGGAACTGCGGATGACGTAGTGGGCGCTGACCTTGGCCGAAGCATTCTTGAACCAGGAAATGGTGCCGGCGTAGCTGCCCTGGGTGGTGTGGATGGTGACCGCGCTGATGGCTTGCGTGCGCGAGGCCTTGTAGTTGCCCGAATAGGCGGCATTCCAGATCGCCGGGCCGTAGTCGGTGCTCTTGGCCGCCACCTCACCGCCGCCGCTGCGCACCAGGGTTTCACTGATCGGATCGATGGCATAGCCACCGACATCAATCGTGTCCTGGGTGACATCCAGGCGCACGAAGGGAGCGCGCAGCTTGACCAGGGTTTCCGGCGTGAAGGCCTGTTCCCAGGCGATGGCGCGTTCAGGCACGACCATGCCTTTTTCATTGACGCCACGATCCATGGCCAACAGCACGTCGAACGCGAAGCTTTGGCGGGCGTAATCATCGATTGCGCTCTTGTTCTTGGCGCGCGGCGTGAATCCAGCATAGCGAGCCAGCACCGGGGCCAAGGCTTCGGCATCCGGAGCCACCCCATTCTTGGCCAGGCCCTGGGCGTCGATTTCGCGTGCCAGCAAGGCGGCGGCGGCGAGGATGTTGGAGCGGCTATCGGACATGATCTGCCAGGCCGGCAGGCCCACAAGAGCCTCGGCTTGGGCGACCTGATCGGTGAAGCCTTCACCGGCATACAGGCCCATCACACCCCAGGCTGTGGGCATGTCGTGATGGTGGGGATTCGAGTCGTCAACGCCACTCAGTGGCAGCCAGCGACTTTGCGAATAGGCAATGGCTTCAAGCGTGCCAGCCGGGATCTGCGGATAAACGACATAAGCTTCGGCAAACAAGGCGGGCAGTGATGCCCGGGTTGCAAGCAACCGGGGTTCTTCAGCCGCCAGGCGCGCGGACAGCCCCATATCCACTTCCAGTGTCGGCGCGTAGGCCGTCACAACGCCATTGCCGTCTTTTGCCGATACCGGCAGTGTCACGGCAACACCCAACGCAAGCGCAAGGCTTGCGATCACACAGGTACGAATCATCGTGTTTGTTCCCATCTAATGGTTGGTCGAGTCCGCACGTGACCCCCAACGCACGCGGGGCGAACCGATCAAGTTCGCAGGGACGGACGCTAACACCTGAATTGTGAAAAATCATGTCGCAACGCAACACACCGTGACAATTCACGGGTCAGGTTGCATTTCGCGGTTGATTTTGACCTACACTGCGCTCGCCGGTACCTGGGTACCGGTCCCTTGGAAGGGGAGTAGCTCTTCGTTGCTGCATCGTCAGGACGGGCCATGAATGCTGGCCCCGGTGCCGCAGGCAAGCATCACCGTGATGGTTGCGAGCAAGACCTTCGCCGGTGATGGCGAAGCTGTGTCCGGAACTGGACCCCGATCGCATCCCGGTCGGGGTTTGACATTTTCCGGAACCTTTTTATGCACAGCATCGCCACTCCCTCACTCTGGATCGTCTTCATCATCTTCGTGCTGGTGGCCCTGGCGGTCGACCTGCTGATGCTGCGCAACCTCGGCCCGCATCGGGTGCGACTGCGTGAGGCCTTGATCTGGAGCGCCGGTTGGGTCGTGCTGGCGCTGGTCTTCAACGCTGGCCTGTGGTGGTACCTGCAAGGCCAGATCGGTCCCGTGGCCGCGCGTGAGGCGGGGTTGGAGTTCTTGACCGGCTACCTGATGGAAAAGGCGCTGGCGATCGACAACATCTTTGTCTTTCTGCTGCTGTTCGGGCAGTTTTCCGTACCCGCGATACAGCAACAGCGCGCCCTGATCTACGGCATCGTCGGGGCCATTCTTCTGCGCGCGGTGATGATCCTGGTCGGAGCCGTGTTGATCCAGCATTTCCACTGGATCCTGTATCTGTTCGGCGTTTTCCTGCTGTATACCGGCTGGCGCATGCTGCGCGGTAGCGAGCAGGCGCCGACCCTGGAAAACAGCCGCCTGCTGCGCTGGATGCGGCGCCACCTGCCGATCACGGCGGACTATCGCGGCACCCATTTCATGGTGCACGAGCAGGGCAAGCGTCAGCTCACGCCACTGTTCGTGGTGGTGGTGATGATCGGCATCACCGACGTGGTTTTTGCCGTGGATTCGATCCCGGCGATCTTCGCGATCACCGAGGATCCATTCATCGTGCTCAGTTCCAACGTGTTTGCCGTGCTCGGCCTGCGGGCGCTGTTTTTCGTGCTGGCCGGCATGATGGGACGCTTCCACCTGCTCAACCACGGCCTGGCAGCAGTGCTGATTCTGATCGGCATCAAGATGCTGATTGCCGATATCTGGCACGTGCCAGTGGTGGCCACCCTGGCTCTGGTCGCCCTGGCCATCGGCGCCTCGATGCTGGCCAGCCTCTGGTACAAACCTGGCGGAGACAAACCCGCCGACCCTTGAGTCTGGCCGTCTTTGCCCGCAGCTTGAGGGCATGGATATTCCCTTGCACGATCCCAGCATCGACCCGGCCCAGCAGGCCCGGCACGACCGTGGCCGGTTCTTGCGCGCCGTGGTCATCAGCGTGGTGTTCATCGCCCTGCTGTGGTGGATCAAGATGATCGAGACCTGGCTGGGTCTGTCATTTTCCTGGCTGGGCGTGCAGCCTCGAACCCTGCACGGCCTGATCGGCATCCTCACCGCGCCGATGTTGCACGGCTCGGTTGGACACCTGATCAACAACACCCTGCCCTTGCTGGTGCTGGGAGTATTGAGCCTGTCAATTTACCCGCGAGCGAGCAAACCGGCGCTGGCGCTGATCTGGCTGGGTTCGGGCGTGGGCATCTGGATCATCGGGCGCGAATCCAGTCATCTGGGTGCCAGTGGCCTGAGCCACGGACTGATGTTTTTCCTGTTCACGCTGGGCATCCTGCGCCGCGACCGGGCTGCGATTTCGGCCGCGATGATCGCGTTTTTCCTCTACGGCGGGATGCTGTTGACGATCCTGCCAGGCGATCCGCAGGTGTCCTGGGAAGCCCATATGAGCGGGGCCATTTGTGGGGTTCTGGCCGCGATACTGTGGTTTCGTCGGGATCCGCCACCGCCACGCAAACGCTACAGCTGGGAAGACGAAGACGACATCGAACCGCTGGAAGAGGCCCTGGCAGCGCAGGAGCGGGCCATGTACGAATCCAGGCCTCCGGTCGATGTGCCCATTCTCTGGGTGCGTCAGGAACCTGAAGTCAACGGCAAGGTAATTCCCTTTCCCCATTCACCACGGCCAGCGGATGCACCGCCGGATGACAACTCACCTTGAGAAGCTGAGTGCTTACGGCTGTACCAGCGCGGCAAGTTGGTCATAGGGCGGCAAGCTGGTCGGCAGCCGCGCCTGCGCCTGGGCCAGATGGGCATCGCGTTGCGCCTGTCGGTCGGGATTGGGCTCAAGGCGCCAGTTGGCTTCGGCCAGCAAAAACTGCGCCCAGATCAGGCGTGGACTGTCCGCATCCTGGCTGTGTTGCCAATCCTGCAGGCAAGAACTGGCGCTGCTTGCCGCTCGCTCCGGCTGCTGGTGAACCAAGGCCAGGCGGCTGTGGTGGCAGGCCAGTTCAGCCCGTTCCCGGTGCATGCCGGCGGTTTGCAGATGTTCAAACACCTGGGCAAAAGCCGGATTCGTCGGTTCGGTGCGGTCGTGGTCGGCCATGACCCCCAGGGCGCTGGCACGTACCCTTTGTACCAGTGGATGCTCCACGCCCAGGATGCCGGCCAGATGCTGTTCGATCTCGGCATGGCTGGTCAGGGCGGTTTCGACTTCACCGTGAGCGGCGGCGGCCAGAGCCTGGCTGACGCGCACCAATTGCAGATCGACCCCGTTTTCCTGGCCATATTCACGCATCATGGCCACGGACCGTTCGATCATGGCGGTGCCACGCGCCAGTTGCCCGCGTGCCAGTTCCAGACGTCCATAGTTGCTCAACAGGGCGGCCAGGGCCGCCGAGGGGCCAAAGCGTTCTTCCTGCAATTGCAGGGCACGGGCAAATTGGGCCTCGGCCTCATCGTACAGGCCCACGACAAAGGCGGTGGCGGCGTAGTTGTTGTAAATATTGGCCGCATCCAGGCTGTGCTCACGCTGGCTTGAATGCAACGCCTCGGTCAAGGCGCGAAACTCGGCCAGGGCCTGGGCGTAGGCACCGGCACGCATCAGGCTGACGGCCAGGCCGTTGCGCACCACCACGGTCTGGGCGGCATCGGCAGGGGAAACCTCCAGACGCAGGCGCAAGGCCTGGCGCAGGGTTTCCACGGCTACCTCCTGCTGCCCGGCCCGACTTTCGATCTGGGCTCGGGACACCAGCAATTGGGAGATCTGGCCCCGGTGATCACTGGCCTCGCCCTGAAGCAAGTTCAAGGCTGTCTGTTCCAGTACGAATGCGGTGTCCAGGTCTCCCGCGTGCAAGGCGACCAAAGCACGGTTGTCGAGGGTGCGCACCCGCGTCAGCACGGGGGTTTCATCATCATCCAGAGAACCCATGCGATCCAGCAAACGCGCGGCAGTGGCATGGTCCTGCATGCGTATATGCAACTCGGCCAGACGCGCCAACAAGTTTTGCCGGGCTCGGCGATCGCCGGCAAAATCGCGGTCGATGTTGGCCAGATCGGCCACCAGGGCTTGTTCCAGGGTGACCTGGCTACCGCCATCACGACCGACCCGACCCATCACGCCCACGAGGTAATCAAGCACGGTATCGGCCCGGGCTTCGGCGGCCTGGGCCTGGTCACGCTCGGCCCGGATCACCTTGTTCTGCCACAACAAGATCGCACTGCCGACCAGCAACAGACCCAGCACAAGGACGGCCGAGGCCACGCCCAGGCGATGCCGGGCGACAAAGAGTGACGCGGCATACGCACGCCCGCCATCACGGGCCCGCACCGGGCGGCTCGCTTGCCAGCGCGCCAGTTCATCGGCCAGGGCACGGATGCTGTCATAGCGTTGATCCGGGTTCGAAGCCATGGCCCGGGCCACGATCGCTTCCAGATCGCGGCGGCGTGGCAACTGCGCCAGACCGGTTTCCCGATCCAGCAGCAGATACTGCAACAGCGCGCCCATGGCATAGATATCGGTACGCACGCTGACCGGAGCGCCGGCCAGACGCTCAGGCGCGGCATAACCGGGCGTCATGGCCCCGGTCAGGGTGGCGTGGCCGGCTTCGATGGCATCGACGATCTGGGCGATGCCAAAGTCCAGCAGACGCGGTCGGCCGGTGTCCTCGACGTGGATATTGCCCGGTTTGATATCGCCGTGGACGACACGCTGCAAATGAGCATGGGAAACCGCTTCGGCCAGGGTCAAAAATGCATCCAGACGCTCGCCCAATGATGGTTTGGCGGTATGCAACCAGCGCGGCAAGGACTGGCCCTGAACCCGCTCCATCACCAGATAGACATCCCCATCAGCGCTCACTCCACCATCAAGCAGTCGGGTCAAGGCCGGGTGTTCCAGGCGCGCCAGCAGGTTGCGCTCATGCCCCAGGACTTCGGCCGGAAGCTCCAGTTCGCTGCGCAGGACCTTGATGGCCACCTGCATCTGGAAAGCACCATCGGCACGTTCGCCCAGATAGACCCGACCCATGCCACCCTCGCCCAACAGGCGCTCGATTTTCCAGGGGCCGAGTCGGGTTCCAGGCTCAAGACGGGCGTGGGCATCGATCAAATCGTCGGCCAGCAGGCCCACGACCTGTTCCAGTTGATCGGAGGCTTCGGCTGCCAGGACCTGTTCCAGGGCCTGGGCCAGGGCAGGATCGGTTTGTTTCAGGACGGCCAATCGTTGGGCGCGTTCTGCATCATCCAGATCCAGCAGTGCATCCAGTTGGCGGTCGAGCTGGGCCTCGTCAGGAAACGGTCGTCGAGCCATTCCGATCCCCCAGTTCTTCCAGCAGCCAGGCTTTGGCCTTGAGCCATTCACGCCGCACCGTCCGCGGACTGATATCGAGCAGGCGCGCCACTTCCTCTTCGGTATAGCCGGCAAAGAACCGGCAGATCAGGATCTGCACCAGGCGTGGATGTTCCGGTTCGAGCCGGTCCAGAGCCCGGTCCAGATCCAGCAGGGCGCTGGCGTTGCGCTGAACCTGTTGCAATTGCTCTTCCTGACTGGCCTGCTCTTCGCGTCGCTGCGCGGCCAGACGGGTGCGGGCATGGTCGATCAGGATCTGGCGCATGGCGCACGCGGCCAGGTTGAGAAAGTGCTGCTCGCTGTCGACCTGCAATTGTTGACCACCACGCAGCTTGAGGTACGCCTCGTGGATCAGGGCCGTGGTACGCAGGGTCTCGCCACCTGCCACCCGTTGCCGCTGAGCCCGGGCAATCCGGCGCAAGGGCTGGAGCAGCAAAGACAGCAACTCGTCCATGGCACCACGTTCGCCGGTTTGCAGGCGTTCCAGCTCCTGGCGGATACGCGCGGTATCGGCCTGGACGGCGTCATCAATGTCCGTTGCGCGAAATTCCTGAGGCATGGTGCAGATCGGGCAGGTACCGGGAAAGGCGGATCAAGGTTCGCGAAGGTCACGCCGGACATTCGCCCACAGCGACAACCGATGAATGCTGCGCACGCGCATCCGGCCATCTTCTGCGGTTGTTCGAACCATCATTCGGATTCCCCCGTATCGGGAAAACCGACCCGATACGCCGCATTGTGCCCGAGTGGCCAGGGTCGTTCCAGCCCGAAGGCAGACGCCAAGCCGAGATCACGACAAATGTCGCCGGCGCTGATTTCGATCATGGTCATTACGAATGATTATCGTTTATAATCCCAGCCCCGCTGCATTTGTCTCTTGTTTTGTGTCGGTCTGTTCCCTTGCCGCATGACCTTTTCCACCCAGCTCGATGACTGCCCCCGATCCGCACCGTCGCTCCCTGTTGATGCGTACCCTGCGCCAATGGCATTGGGTCAGTTCGGCTGTCTGCCTGGTGGCGCTGCTGCTGTTCACCGTGACCGGCATTACCCTCAACCACGCTCATCAGATCCCGGCCACGCCGCGCACCGATTCGGCCCATGCGAGCCTGCCGGCGCCCTTGCTGGAGTCCTTGCGCGATACCGCCACGCAAAGCTCAGACCGGGCACCTTTGCCACCGCCATTGCGGGCCTTTCTGGCCGATGCCTTCGACCTGCGCACCGGCACGCGCGAGGCGGAATGGTCGGCGGAGGAAATCTACCTGTCCCTGCCGCGACCCGGCGGCGATGCTTGGCTGTCGATCGATCTGGGCAGTGGCCAGGCCGAATACGAGCGTACCGATCGCGGCTGGATTTCCTGGCTCAACGATCTGCACAAGGGCCGCAATACCGGGCCGGCGTGGCGCTGGTTCATCGATGTGTTCGCCCTGGCCTGTCTGGTGTTTTCCATCAGCGGCCTGTGGCTGCTGTTCCTGCACGCGCGCCAGCGCGATCTGACTTGGCCGATGGTTGGTCTGGGCGCGCTGGTGCCCTTGCTGATCGTGCTGCTGTTCATCCATTGACCTTTCTTTCTGCGAGATCCCGATGCATCGCCTGATAATTTTTCTGCTTGTGCTGACCTGCGCCCCGATGGCCCACGCCGCCGAAATCAGCCTCGACCTGGAAGTCCCGCGTCTGGACGTGGCCGAATACCACCGCCCCTATGTCGCCATCTGGATCGAACGCGAAGACGCCAGCGTGGCCGTCCAACTGGCCACCTGGTACATGCAGGACACACCCGGCAAGGGCGGCGAAAGCGGCACCCAATGGCTACCCGATCTGCGCCAATGGTGGCGCCGTGGTGGCCGCAATCTGAGCTTGCCGGTCGATGGCGTCACCGGGGCCACGCGCCCGGTAGGCGTGCACAAGCTGCGGTTTGACGACAGCGGCGCGCTGCGGGATCTGGCCGTCGGCCAGTACCAGATCGTGATCGAAGCCGCCCGTGAAGTCGGTGGCCGCGAATTGCTCAAGCTGCCCCTGGCCTGGCCGCCGACCGAAGCCACCCAAGCCAGCATCCAAGGTGCCCATGAACTGGGCCGGATCGTGCTGCAAACCTCTCCCTGAATCTTGCAAGGAATCCACCATGACATCGTCCCTGTTCCGTCTCGCTCCCGTCGCCCTGGCCCTGGCCATCCTGTTGCCATCAACGGCCCAGGCCCACAAGATGTGGATGGTGCCCTCCGCCACCGTGGTTTCCGGTGACGCCCCGTGGGTGGGCGTGGATGCCGCCGTATCCAACAGCCTGTACTACGCCGACCACGTCGCCATGCGCTTGGACGGCATCACCATCACTGCCCCTGATGGCAGCCAGGCGGCCCTGCAGAACCCGCATATGGGCAAGTATCGCAGCGTCTTCGATCTGGCCCTGACGCAGAAGGGCACCTATCGCATCAGCAACGCCAGTACCGGCCTGATCGCCAACTGGAAGGAAAATGGCGAATCGCGGCGCTGGCGCGGTACGCCTGAAACCTTTGCCACCGAAGTGCCCAAGAACGCCGAAGACCTGCGCGTGACCCAGGCCAGCAATCGGGTCGAAACCTTCGTCACCAACGGTGCTCCCGACACCGGCGCGCTGCAAACCACCGGCTCGGGTCTGGAACTGGTTGCCATCACCCATCCCAACGACCTGTTCGCCGGCGAAGCTGCCAGCTTCCGCCTGTTGATCGACGGCGAACCGGCAGCAGACACCCAGGTGAGCCTGATCCGTGGCGAGTCGCGCTATCGCGACAACCCCGAGGAAATCACCACAAAAACCGATGCTGAAGGTCGTTTCAGCGTGACCTGGCCGGTTGCGGGCATGTACTGGCTCAATGCCTCGGTGCAGGACGACAAGACCACAGCCCCGGCCACGTCCCGCCGCGCCAGCTATGTCGCCACCCTGGAAGTGCTGCCGCAATAAGCCAGCGATATCGCACATGATCCGGCTTGCCCTTCGCACCAGCTGCCTGTGCCTGCTGGTGTCACTGGCCGCCTGCACGTCCGCACCCGCGCCGCTGCATCTGCACGGCTCGGCCATGGGCACGACCTGGCAGGTCACGGCCTACGATCCCGAATCGCGCGTTGCCGAGCTGGACGCGCGCATCCGCGCGCGCCTGGATGATCTGGTGGCGCAAATGAGTGCCTGGGAGCCGGATTCGGCCCTGAGTCGCTTCAACCGTGCTCCGGCCGGCACCTGGATGCAATTGCCGGAAGATCTGTTCACGGTGCTCGATCACGCCCTGACCCTGGCGCAACAAACCGACGGTGCCTACGATCCCACGGTCGCACCTTTGGTCGATCTGTGGGGTTTTGGCCCCCATGGCGAACCGCGTGATGCCCCGCCCGTTGCCGCCGAGATCGGGCGCGTCCAGGCCCGAATCGGCTGGGCGCGGATCAACCTGGATCATGAAAACCATCGCGGCCAACAACCGGGCGGGGTGGAAGTGGACATCAACTCGCTCGGTCCCGGTTATGCCGTCGATGCCATCGCCAAGGTCTTGAGCGAAGCCGGCGTGACCCATTTTCTCGTCGAACTGGGCGGGGAAATGCGCGCGGTCGGGGGCAAGCCGGACGGCAGCGCCTGGCGCATCGCGGTGGAATCGCCTGGGGATCTATCGGCAACGCAGTTCGATACCGTGGCCGCCCTGCACGATGCTGGCCTGGGTACTTCAGGTGATTACCGGATCGGTTTTGTCCACGCCGGACAACGCTATTCCCACACCCTCGACCCACGCAGCGGCGCCCCCGTCACCCATAACCTTGCCGCCGTCACCGTAATCGATCGCACAACCATGGCCGCCGACGCCCTGGCCGCCGCCTTGATGGTATTGGGACCAGAGCAAGGCATGGCTTTTGCCAAGAAACACGAGCTGGCTGCCGTGTTCACCGTACGCCACGACAACGGCTTTGAGCGCCTGACAACACCAGCGTTTGCCCGCTATCGGGAGCCTTGATTCAGCAGCCAACGTCGCCCGCGTAGGGGCGACCTACTTGCCTTGGATATCGGCCACGCGCGGTGTTGTAAGGTTTGTACTTAAGGAAACCCTGAACAAATCGTCACCCCAGCGAAGGCTGGGGTCCATGTTGCTGTTTTAAAATGGGTTCCAGTCTACGCCGAAACGATAGAAGAGACTTGTCCAGACCTTCCTTAATGGCGGGTGGATTCAAATTTCACCTACAAACCATCTTTCTATCGGAGATTATGTCCATTTCCTGGAGGACGCGTTTTGCAACGCCACCCACATTATCCAGTATGCTCTCTTCTGCAAGTCTACCAACCAATTCCCTCAATTCCAATATCTCGCAACTGATGTCATCTTCATCGGGGGAGTAAATCTGCCGTGATGCGATTTGTTCTAAAATTGCCAGACCTTTGTTTCTATCCGAATGATTTGGGCGAGATATCAACACCCCTATACTCTTCACCAAATCTCTGTTGTTAAAGTATTTGAAGCAGCTATCTTGGGAGAAGTTGATATGCTGGGCGGCGGCATTACGCAGGTTTACATCTTTACTCGAAAGAGCGGATAGGGCCGTGTTGCAGGAATCCTTTGTTGCAAAACTATTATTATTTAACGAATAGAATGCATCAGCGCGCCGAGAAGAGTTATCGCAAAATTTCGCGCAGGAAATATCATCATTGTCTACAGGATTACTTTCTGGTGCTTCTTTTAAGATGGTTTCTGACTCATTGAAATCTATTCTTTCATTTTCGTTTTTTGAGACGAAATCAATTACGAAATGAACGTCACCAAGGGGCATGATGACAACATTGCATCCGATGTGAATTATTTCACTATTTACCACCCTTGATTTGATTTCCCGGCATTTCTCTTGAATAATATTTTCAAGATTTGAGATCGGAAAAGAACCTGATAAATCAGCCAGCAAATCGCGTATTTCTTCTTTCTGCGCCAGCCCTCCCCCGATTATTTCTGGACTTGCCCATGAAATAGTTGCAGGTACAGAGCTAAAGACAACTAATGGAAGTAGAAGGTAGGAAGCAAGGAGCATAATAATTTTCATAAATTTGCCATTTGACTCCGGCACCTTTATTTTTTGACCGCGTTTTGGCATGACCTGGCACCACTCAGTGCCTGGGCCATGAACATGGCCAAAGTCTCCGTGGGCGGGAAAAGGCGCTCGCGATGACAGGGAAGCAGGGCTTCTACTTCATCCAGCATCGTGCTGTCGATCAGAAGGTCAAAGTAGGCGTAGGCATCCATCGTTCGACAATGGTGTTGCAACGTGCGGCGTTGCTGTTCGCGGCGGCGGGTCGTAGCATGCATGGAAGTCGGCTCCTTTGGTTCGGTGTTGTCTCGCAACTCCACCTTAGCATCGTGAGCCGGCTTCTCTTTTGTTCTCAATGGGTTGGCGTTAAGTAAGTGCCATTCGATCCTGGCACCTTTAATTTCTGGCACCTTTAATTTAAAAGGGTTGCGAATGAGGATGTGTCTATATACGACCTACGCGCTTCAGCGCGAAGTGACAACCAAGTCAAAACCAAGACCGGATAACTTGCAAAGCACACCCGAAGGTAACTCCATGCTAAACCCGACCGATTCACCTTCTGAGTCCATTGGAACGAAAATATCAAGTTCTGCCTTTTCGATTCCGGCTTGGCCCACGACTCTCCCACAATTAATTCGGCCCACTATCTTAACCAGAGTTGACGATATGTCTTTGACCACCACCCTCTCTATATACTCCCAGAAACCAATCCTTTGGGTAACTTTCGATCCTGATGAGGTTATCCGTACATCACCACGCCTGCGTGATCGAGTGGGATTTAATCCAAGCAAGATCGAAACCTCATCTAATGCAATTGAATTGCCATACAGATACAGTGCAATAGAGCAGAAGTTATCGTCCATACATGTAGACTCCACTATTCATCGTTGAGGTTTCCAACAGGATCGCCATTCTGATCAACTACCTCCCCCGTCGATGGATTTACGCCAAAATCATGATCTCCCCTCGCTCCTGGCGTATGATCTTTAACCCCTCTGTGGAATCTTTCTTTCCCCTCTCTTGCGCCAACACCGTTTCTTTTACCCCATTCGGCGGCGCCTGCATCACCAGCCCAGTATCCTGGCGGGAATGAGCCGGACATCATCATTCCGCACGGCGGCCCACCAGGCATTTCGCACGGATGAGCACCAATAGGTGACGGATAGAACAACAATAGGGGTACTGTAAAACTCTCTCCCGCCCAAAGAAGACCTCGTCCAATAGCAGGCCACGAAATCGGCGGTATTCCGATTGGCTGGGGCCACGAAGTCGGATACGAAATAGGTGCGGCTGGTGCCGTTACTATTATGGGCGGAAATAGTGTGGGTGGTGGCTCCGGTGGTTCCTTTTCGTCATCCGCCTCTCGCCCATCCGGATCAGTAAACCTCATCGGGTTATTATTCGCATACCAATACCGATTGAAGTTACTCCCGTTGAGGGTGCTTACATCCACCGGGTCCGGGGTCAGGAAGCGCAGGGCTACGGGGTCGTAGTAGCGCTGCTGCATGTAGGTCAGGTTGGTGTGGGTGTCGGTGACGTGGCCGGTGTAGCCGGGGCCTTCGCGGTACAGGCCGGTATACGGGGCACCGTAGGGCATGCGGAAGGTGCGCTGGGTTGGATTGCCGTAGGTATCGGTTTCGACATTGGCACTGCCCAGGTGATCGGTGTGGTGGTAGGTGGTGGTCGGATAGGAGAACGTTGAATGACTGCGCTGGGCAATGAGTTTGCTGCCCAGATAGATGTAATCGGTATATTCGCCGCTCTGGGTGTCTTCGACATACAGCAGTTGACCGGTGCGGCTGTAGACCTGGATGCGGCTGCTGCTATCGCTGCGGTAGCTGAGAGTGCGGTGACCGTGGGTATCGTAGGTGTAGGTTTCCCAGGTGGTTTGCAGGGCCGATGAGGTATCGGTGCGCAGGCCATCGGGGGTCAGGGAACGTGAAGCCAGGAACGACAGCTCGAAGATCGGCATCAGGGGATAGGCCACCCGGTTCTGTGGCGCGGTGCGCTCGGAACGGATCAGGCGCTGGGCGCTGTCCCACTGGTAGGTCCATTCGGTTTGCAGGAAGGCACTGGAGCGTCGTTCGATTTCACCCAGGGAATTGTGTTCAAATTCCCATTGCGGCTCGCCATCGGCTTCGAAAATATAGGTCAGGTGCTGGTTGGTCGGGTCGTACTGGTAGTTGTAATCCTGCTCATAGACGCCATTGGGCTTAGGCGATACAGCCATGCGACGGACATTGTCCAGTACATCGTAGTCGTAGACTTCCTCACCAAAGAGACCAGGCGCGGTGGCCAGGGTCATGCGATCACGGGCGTCGTAGGCCAGGCTGCGGCTTTCGGTCCAGGGGCCGGGCAAGGTGGTATCGGTCAGGCCGGTCAGGTTGCCATGGGCGTCGTAGCTGTAGGTGTAATTCAGAAGCGAAGTGCCGCCATTGCGGTCACGGATTTGGTAAGGCAAGCCACGCGCGTTCAGGGTCCGGTTGTGGATCAGGCCATTGCCGTAGATGAAGCCGGTCAGGCTGCCATTGGGGTGGTAGGTGGCAGTGCTGACGACACGCCTTCGCCGCCGCGCGCGACGGCGAAGGGTGGGTGAAGCGTGGGGCACGGGACGGTTCACGAAGTCAGATTCTGATGCTTATGGGATGGGGCCAGTATCCTTTGGGATCTTTTTCGCCATTGTCTTTATGTTTATCAGGAATTGTCTTTGGCACATTTTCCTCTCTGCTCCTCGCGGCTTCGCCGCAGTTTCTCAGGGAGCAGTTACACGGTTCAAATTACAGTCTCCGCTCGTCGTCAAACTGTTAGCTTTTGCAACAGTTTGACGCTATAAAAAACTAAACGACAGATTGCATTTCAACTGCGTCAAGTCTGCCAGAGTGGAGCTAGACAAGATTCCTCCTTCTTGATTTTCCGATCTCTTAATAGGCCACGTGATGTCAACTTCGAAAAACTCAGGGGCAGTGCGGTTTCTAGCATTAATTAAATTGTCAATCCCCCCTAGTGCCTCTAGCAGTGCAGGGATTGCTTGATCCAATCGACCACTTGAGTCAAGAGAGATGGAGAATCTTACAAAACTTCTCTTCAATATTGCTTTAACCCCTGTGCGTACTGGATTACCACGAATTCCTTTTTCAGAAGCGCGGGCACCCACAAGTTCCTCGACCGCTTCTGGGGAGCATTCAATTCCGCGAAAAGTAAGTGCGACAGACTTAGGGGGTGTAATATTTTTCACAGCTCCTCCTTTTCTCCACCTCGAACACCGTTCCAAAGCCAATGGCGTCCGGTACTCTTGTCTCGATAAATATCAACGCCTCCTTCGCCGCGTCCTTTTTTTGCGTCATGGGCATCTCTATACCCAGCGTTCCGCGCAATCTCATTAGCATCCTTCTCTTTCACTGGAGCGAGATCGGTTTCTGAAGGTTGCACATCAGAAAACATCAAATAGCAATCATTTTTTCCAGGTTCGCCACAGAGCGCTGAATATCCAGTACTTGTCGGATTTAGGATCATTAGCGGAACGGAAACTCGACTACCCACCCAAAAGGCACCTCGTCCGATAGCGCCCCAAGGGATTGCTGGAATCAGAATTGGCCGAGGCCACGAAGTCGGATAAGAAATAGGTGCGGCGGGTGCCGTCATTATTATAGGCGGCAATAGTGTAGGTGGTGGCTCCGGTGGTTCCTTTTCGTCATCCGCCTCTCGCCCATCCGGATCAGTAAACCTCATCGGGTTATTATTGGCGTACCAATACCGATTGAAGTTGCTCCCGTTCGTTGGGTTTACATCCACCGGGTCCG
>CAYRJS010000007.1:0-24646 GCA_964424535.1 uncultured Aquimonas sp. | reverse complement strand
ATAATGTACAGTCTAATCAATCACTTATGATTGACCAAACTATACATTATGCACACTAGGACACACACCAAGAAAACCACGGCCAAGGCCATGAGTGCCCACCATATCAAACAGATAGCGGCACAACGCTTCCGCCGTGCCCGGCAGATGTGCTGGTTGACTGTGCCCCAGACGGCGAAATTGTTGCAGGTCTCCCAGCGCACCGTACATAACTGGGAGTCGGGAGCCTGCCGGGTGCCGTTCGCAGCTTACCGGCTCATGCGCATCCTCGCCGGGCGCGATCTGGGCCGGATCTGTCCGACATGGGACGGATGGACCCTGCAACCGGGCAAGCTGATCAGTCCTGAAGGTCGCGAGTTCAAAGCCGGGGACATGGGCTGGCTGTCCCTGCTGATCCAGCGGGCGCGGCTGTTCGGAGAGCTTCACCGCAAGATGCAGCAAAGGAGCGTATCGACGGACATACACGCGCCGGGGGCGCGGGGGTTGGCAGACGATACGGCGGATGCGCGCGGAATGGGCTTGCGTTCCGATGTGCAAACCGGCATGGTTGAGTCATCCGAAGCGCAGCCTTCGGCGGAAGTCTCTCTAGCTAACAGGAGACTAAAGGGTGGAATCTGGTATCAAGTTGATACCACATCGTGGGGTTACCCCCCGGTGGCACCGGTAGGAAGCTGCGCAATCTGCCCGAGTGGTGACACGGGCCAGGGGTCGCAAACGGTGGTCGTGAGGGTGTCACCATGAGCCGTGCACCCTGCCCCCGTCCCTCTGATTGCTGGGGCTGGATCAAGCCCGAGGATGTCATCAGGCACGCTCTTGCGGCCTTCTATGCCGCTTGCCGATCCATCGAGCCGCCACCGGATCAGCCGTGGTTCGTGGATGGTGCGGAATGGTCCGATCGGGAAACCTTCCTTGGTGAACTGACCGCCGAAGTCGTCCAGCGTCTCAACGCTCAAGCCGTGGCGGCTGGCATCGGTCGGCCTGACTCGACCTGGCCAGAGCTTCCCCAGGGCATCGAATGGCCTGCCGGTATGGAGGCTGCGCCATGACCGCAAGAAGTCTGCGGCTTCCTGATGCCTTGGCTGCTGAGGCTGACGCCTTCGCGGCATCGCTGGGTATTTCCTTTAACGCATTGGCCACCGTGGCGCTGTACGACTACTTGAACGCCAGAAGCGTCCCCAAGCCCCCGAAGGCTCCGGCTACGCCGTCGCAGGCGGCCAAAAGCCCCACGCCCCAAGCGCGGCAAAGCGCCCCCCAGCAAGCGCCCCCGGCGCGTGCGGGCGCTGGCAGCGTCAAGGTTGGACGTAACGACCCCTGCCCGTGCGGTAGCGGCCAGAAGTTCAAACGCTGCTGCGGTGCTGCAGGAGGGCCAGGCGCATGAGTCTTGCCGTATCGGGGTGCAGGGGTGAAACCCCTGCGGTTATCGGCCAAGGATGGCCGGCTTTTGATTTTCGCGGTGGGACCGCGCACCGGGCCGTTATTAATTCCGGTGACGCCGTTCCGCTTATATCAAGGCGTAACCCGCCCCTGAAAAACCCGCTTTTTATATTGCCTTTTTTTTGGCCTTGCGAATGAAAGATTTTCGCGGAGATAATCAATCCGAGAGCTTATACATTATCCACACTTAAAATTTTGGATTTTCTTTGTCCGCCGTGCTCATCAATCCCTTGCCATGGTCAGAACGATGCGGAATTTGGCATCGCCGGATCTCAGCTTTTCAAGTGCCGCCTCGGCCTGCTCCAGAGGCATGACTTCGATCCAGGGCCGGACGTCCACCAATGCACTGAAGTTCAGTGTCTTCTCATTTTCCCAGGGCGAGCCGGTGATCGATCCCAGGACGCTTCGCTCACCCACGACCAGACTGCCAGCCGCCACCGGCAGCGGATCCTTGCCGGCACCCAGGAGTACCAGCCGGCCTTGGGGTGCCAAACCGGATATCAGGGTCGACACCGTGGCGGAATCACCAATGGTGGTGATGATGGCCTGCACACCTCCCATGCTCCGCAGCTTGGCTGCTGCATCCTCTTCGTTCGTGTCGATGTACAGGTGCGCTCCCAGGCTGAGTGCGTCCTTGGAAATGTCGTTGCCACGGCCGATGGCGATAACCCTGAATCCCATACGGCGAGCGAATTGGAGCGCCATGTGCCCAAGCCCGCCGATGCCAAAAATGGCAACGGCATCGCCGGCTTGTGCGCCGCTTTTTTTGAGCGCATTGAAGGTGGCGATACCTGCGCACAGGATGGGCGCGGCTTCCTCGGAGCTTAATTCGTCAGGGATGGATACCAAAGCAGTGGCACGCGCCAGCATCATTTCCGCATAGCCGCCATCGCAGGTTGCGCCGACGAAGGGCTGATTCTGGCAAAGCTGAAAGTGCCCTTGACGGCACTGAGCACATTCGTTGCAGTGCCCACCCAAGCGGCCTACGCCCACGCGCTGGCCGACTTTCCAGATTGAGGGGATGTGCTCGCCAAGTGCCGTGATCCGGCCCACCACTTCATGGCCAGGCACGCGCGGGGGCTGCAACGTCGGGTCTGCGCCTGCGATGTCGCTGGCATCCGCACCACAGATGCCGCACGCTTCGACTGCGATGAGCACTTCGCCAATACCAGGTGTGGGCGTGGGGCGCTCCACCAGTTCGAGGGCACCGGAATGGGTTACCTGCATGGCGCGATAGGTGGTCTGCATGGTTGTCGCTCCAAATCGATGAGAATTTCTAGGAAAAACGGACGTTTACGTATGGTGACAGTAGTATCAGCTTTCTACTGCGTTGGTGATGTTCTTCTCACGTGGCGCGCTCGATACGCGCTTGGTCCGGTCTCAGGGTGAGTTTGGTGTGCATTGATGATCGTGCGCCGTACAAATTGAAGCCACTTTTGTACGTCATGCTAAAAGCGTCAAGTCAATGCGTCTGATCGGCGCCTGTCACCCAAGCCGCCTCTTGTCAGGGAAAACTCTGGGCATGTCGTCACCCTAGCGAAGAGCCTGCCCTCGAAGTGTTCTTGATCGGGGGCTGGGGTCCATGTTGCTGTTTTAAAATGGGTTCCAGCCTACGCTGGAACGAGGGAAGAGACTCGTGCGCCTGTCGCCACGCCCAGGCCCGCCCTGGCGTGTCTGCTATGCTTCCCCTCCTTTGCCACCGTCTCACGTTCGCATTCAACCCATGCTTGATCTGCCTGCACGCTCGATGTTGCCAATGCCTTTGTCGCCATTGCTCGGAACCGCGCATGGACGGTAGTCAGCTTTCGGTTCTGTGGGGTGCGCCTTTTGTCGGCATCCTGCTGTCCATTGCCTTGTGTCCGTTGATCATTCCCAAGATCTGGCATCACCACTTTGGCAAGATCACGCTGGGCTGGGCGCTGGCGTTCCTGCTGCCGTGCGTGCTGGTGTTCGATTTTGGTACGGCCAGCCATGGTCTGGTGCATGCCCTGTTTGCCGAATACCTGCCGTTCGTGATCCTGTTGACGGCACTGTTCGTGGTGTCCGGGGGCATCTACATCCGCGGCAATCTGAAAGGAACGCCGCTGCTGAATACGGGCATCTTGCTGGTGGGTGCGGTGCTGGCCAGTTTCATGGGCACCACCGGGGCTTCGATGCTGCTGATCCGGCCTCTGATCCGGGCCAATGACGAACGCCGTTACAACGCCCATGTGGTGATCTTTTTCATCTTCATCGTCAGCAATATCGGTGGCTCGTTGACGCCGCTGGGCGATCCGCCGTTGTTTTTGGGTTTCCTCAAGGGTGTGACCTTCTTCTGGACGGTGGATCACATCTTTGTCGATACACTGTTTTTGGTGGTGGTGCTGTTGGCGCTGTTTTATCTGCTGGATCGCTGGCTGTATCGCCACGACAGGCCCAAGGCTGTTGATCCCACGCCGACAACAACAGACTTTGGTATCGAAGGCGGGCGGAATTTTCTGCTTTTGGGCGGAGTCGTGGCCCTGGTACTGATGAGTGGGCTATGGAAAACTGAGGCCGGGTTCGAACTGCATGGCACCTGGCTGGGTCTGCCCGGCATGGTCCGCGATCTGGGGCTGATCCTGTTGATTTTTGCCTCCATGGCGATCACGCCACGCACCATCCACGCCAACAACCAGTTCAGTTGGGCGCCGATGCAGGAGGTGGCCAAGCTGTTCGCCGGCATCTTCGTGACCATCATCCCGGTGATCGCCATGTTGCAGGCGGGTGTTGATGGCCCATTCGGGGCGGTGGTGCGTAGCGTCACCCACGCCGATGGCAGCGCCAACCCGGTGGCCTATTTCTGGGCAACCGGCGCCCTCAGTGCGGTGCTGGACAACGCCCCGACCTATCTTGTGTTCTTCAATACTGCCGGCGGTGATGCTGCCACCTTGATGGGGCCACTGGCGCAGGTGCTGGCCGCCATCAGCGCAGGTGCCGTGTTCATGGGCGCCCTCACCTATATCGGCAACGCCCCGAACCTGATGGTGGCGGCCATTGCCATCGAGCGCGGGGTGCGAATGCCGAGCTTCTTTGGCTACATGGCCTGGAGCTGCGGCATCCTGCTGCCCTTGTTTGCCCTGGTGAGCTGGTTGTTCCTGGCGTAAGGCGATTGGTCAGTTGCCAGCTTTGGCCGCTGCAATAAACGCGCGGATCTGATCGTCCAGCACCGGCAGGGGCACCGAGCCTTCGCGCAACACGGCGTCGTGGAAGGCGCGGATATCGAAGTGTTCGCCCAGTTCCCGCTCGGCTTCGGCGCGCAGTTCCACGATGCGGATTTCGCCCAGTTTGTAGCTCAGGGCCTGGGCGGGCCAGGAGATATAGCGGTCTACCTCGGTGGTCACTTCATGCTCGGACAAGGCAGTGCGATCGCGCAGATAGGCCAGGGCCTGGTCACGGCTCCAGCCTTTGTGGTGCACACCGGTATCGATCACCAGACGCGCCGCGCGCCACATTTCATAGGTCAGCCGGCCAAATTCCTGATACGGGGTTTCGTAGATGCCCATTTCCTTGCCCAGCTTTTCGCAATACAGGCCCCAGCCTTCACCGTAGGCCGAGATGTAGTTTTCCCGTCGAAATGCGGGTTGCTCGCCCTGCTCTGCCGCCAGTGCGCCCTGCATGGCGTGGCCGGGATCGGATTCGTGCAGGGTCAGTGCCGGCAGGTTGTACAAGGGCCGGGCCGGCAGATTGTAGGTATTGACCCAGTAGCGGCCACTGCCGCCACGGCCTGCGGTCCAGAACGGGGCGATATCCGGGGGCACCGGCACGATGGTGAAACGGGCCCTCGGCAAGGTGAAATACTGGCCAATGACGCCATCGATGCGCTTGGAAATCCAGGCCGCATGCATCAGCAATTCTTCCGGGGTTTTGGCGTAAAACTGTGGGTCGGTGCGTAAAAAGTGGAGAAAATCGGCGAAACTGCCTTCAAAACCGGTTTGCTGGATAACTGCATCCATCTCGGCCTGGATCCGCGCAACTTCGCGTAGACCGATCTGGTGGATATCTTCGGCGCTCAGATCAAGGGTGGTGTAATCGCGGATTTGCTGCTGGTAGTAGGCCTTGCCATCGGGCATGGCCTCGGCAGCCAGGGTGGTGCGGGCCTGGGTCAGGTAATCCTCACGAAAAAAACTCAACAGCTTGGCAAAGGCCGGCTGCAGACTCTGGCTGATGGCTTGGCGGGCCTCACCGCGCAGTTGTGCTTGCAGTTCGGGCGGGATCGAATCGGGCAGATTCTCCAGCGGTTTCCAGAACGGCAATTCCTCGACCTTGGCCGCCTCGGCAATGCTCGCGATTGAAACATCCCGCCCATCCAGCACCGCCCGGGGCACGCTGAAACCGCGCGCCAACCCGGCGCGCATGTTCTCGATCTGCTGATCGAAGTAGCGCGGCACATCGTTCAAGCGAGCGATATAGGCGCGGTAGTCATCGACGTTGCGAAACGGGCGCTGGGCCATGAAACCCAGGCTCGACCAGAACGAGGAATCGGCATTGAAGGGCATCTCGTAGGTGCGAAACCGCACTTCGGCGGCGAGGTTTTCGATCTGCGGGCGATAGATGCGGTAATTGATCTTCTGCGCCGGGGATAGCGCCTCAAAGTCGATGCCATCGAGTTTTTCCAGGGTTTCCTGCCAGACCGCCAGCCGGGCCTGCTGAGCCTTGGCATCGACATCGGGAAAGCGCACGCGGCGGGAAAAATCCGGATCTTCCGGATCGCCCCCGAACTGTTTCTGGCGCCAATCCCATTCCTGGGTGTAAATCGCGGTAAAGGCGGCGTCAGCATCAACGGGAGCCGAGGTTTGGGCAGTGGCCATCAGGGGCATGGTCAGGCACAGGGTCAGCAGCAATGATTTCATGAGGATCGAGTTCAAGGATCGGGGTTCGTCACCATCATGGCAGCGCCGCCCTGCCCTGTCCCGTGCCTTCCGGCACAGCCTCACGACCGGGCGAAATCAAAGGCCAGGACGTCGGCTATGCGTTCGCTGTCGAGCATGGACATCAGCAGGCGATCAATGCCCAAGGCCACGCCGGCGCAATCGGGCAAACCGGCCTGCAAGGCCTGCAACAGGGCGGTGTCGATGGGCAGTTCGCGTTGGCCTCGGGCCAGGCGCCGGCGGTTGTCGTGCTCGAAACGGGCTTGCTGCTCTTGCGCATCGGTCAGTTCGTGGTAACCGTTGGCCAGTTCGCTGGCGCCCAGATAGACCTCGTAGCGTGCCGCCACGGCATCACTGCCCTGCCCCACGATCCGCGCCAGAGCGGCCTGGCTGGGTGGAAAGCCGTGGATGACGTAGAGCACATCGTCCTCGAAGGCAGGTTGCAGGCAGTGGGTCATCAATAGATCCAGCCAGTCATCGCGGCTCAGGTCTTCGGCCTGGATGGCGTGGTCGACCAGCGGCAGTTTGAGTTGATCGATAGTGGCCACAAACGGGTCAAAACCGAAAGCGTTGTGGTACAGGCTGCGATAGCTGTGGGTTTCCTGGCGCGGGCGGCGTTGCACCAAGGCCAGAGCACGCTGGATCAGTTCACAGGTTTCGCTGGCCAGTTCGATATGCGACCAGCCCACGCGATACCACTCCAGCAAGGTGAACTCGGGGTTGTGGCGGCTGCCGGCTTCGCCGTCCCGAAATACCCGGCCCAGTTCGTAACAGTCACCGATACCTTGAACCAGCAGGCGCTTGAGGGCGAATTCCGGCGAGGTACGCAGCCAGCGCGTGCGCGGGCCGCCTTCCGGCAATGGGCCGGAATAGTGGACGCAAAAGCTTTCGATATTGGGTTCGGTATTGGCGCCGGCAGAAAAAACCGGGGTTTCCACTTCCAGAACGCCCCGGGAAGCAAAGAAATTACGAATCAAACCATAGAGTTGCGCCCGCAAACGCAGCCCGTCGAATCGGTCTGAGGCTGCGGATGAGATCGAGGTCACTGACCGTGATCCGCGAGAAAGGCCAGCAAGCGGGCTTCGTCCCAGACCGGCACACCCAGTTCCTGGGCCTTGTCGAGCTTGCTGCCGGCAGCTTCACCGGCGACCACGAACGCGGTTTTCTTCGACACGCTGCCGGCCACCTTGGCCCCCAGGGCTTCCAGCTTTTCCCGGGCCTGGTCACGACCCATCGAAGCCAGGGTGCCGGTCAACACCAGGGTTTGCCCGGCCAAGGGCAAGCTGGTTTCTGGAGCCGTGTTGGCGGCGGCCAGAATCTTCTGGAAGAAGTTCTCGGTACGTTCCAGTTCAGAGCGAATGGATGGCTCGGCAAGGGCTTTGGCCAGATTGTCGGCCGCGGTGGCCGTCAATCCGGCTGTTTGCCAACCGTCCAGACTGTCTGCCAGCAAGGCATCTAGAGACGCATAGTGCGCAGCCAGACGTTCGATCCGGGTGCCGCCCAGACCGTTCACCTGCAGACTTTGCAGCACGGCGGCCAGAGTCAGGCGCTCGTGCAGCTGGGCCGAGGGTGCGCCGGCGTCGGTAAACACGATGCCACGCGCCAGCAAGGCATCGACCACCTGCTGGTTGCCCGGTTGCCGGAAAAAGGTTGCAATCGAGGTGGCCACTTCGATCCCGATATCCGGCAAGGTGCGCAACAAGGCAACCGGTGCCATGCGCACAAAATCCAGATTTCCCAGCCACTTGGCCAATGTTTTTGCTGTGCTTTCTCCGATATGCATGATTCCCAAGGCAAACAGGAACCGGGCCAGGGTGGTGTGCGTGCTGGCCTGGATCGAGGCCAGCAGATTTTCCGCCCATTTGCTGGCGATCTTGCCCTGCTTCACGGTTTCCGGGGTGCGCCCTTCGTCCGCATCGGCCCGTTGCTTCATCTCCAGCAGGCCATCGAGCGTGAGCAGGTACAGATCGGCGGGGGTATGCACACCGGCATATTCCACCAGGGCATCGACCAGACGCTCGCCCAGGCCCTCGATATCCATGGCCCGGCGCGAAGCAAAATGGATCAGGGCTTCACGGCGCTGGGCTGCACAGATCAGGCCGCCGCTGCAGCGATAGGCGGTCTTGCCTTCCTCGCGCACCAGGGCTGAACCACATTCCGGACAAAATTCAGGCATTTGCCAAGGTTTGGTGCCGGCAGGGCGACGTTCGGGAATAACCCGCACCACTTCGGGGATCACGTCCCCGGCCCGGCGCACGATCACGGTATCGCCCACGCGCACATCCAGGCGGGCGACCTGATCGGCGTTGTGCAAACTGGCGTTGGTTACGGTGACGCCGCCCACTTGCACCGGTGCCAGGCGCGCTACCGGCGTGACCGCACCAGTACGGCCGATCTGGACATCGATGGCTTCCACCGTCGTGGCCTGTTCTTCGGCCGGGAATTTGTGGGCGATGGCCCAACGCGGCGCCCGCGAGACAAAACCCATCTGTTCCTGGCCGGCATAGTCGTCCAGCTTGTACACCACTCCGTCGATATCAAAAGGCAACGAAGCTCGACGCGCACCGATACGCTGGTAATAGGCCACCAGGCCCTCAAAGCCACGGGCAATACCGACTTCACCGGACACCGGGAAACCCCAGCCGCGCAGCAATTGCAGGGTGGCCGAATGCGTTGCCGGCAGGTCAAAGCCCGTCACCACGCCGATGGCATAGGCGAAAAAGCTCAGTCGGCGACGGGCCGTAACGGTTGGATCAAGCTGGCGCAAGGAACCGGCCGCGCCATTGCGCGGGTTGGCCAAGGGCTTTTCTCCATGCGTCAGAGCCCAGGCGTTGTAGGCTTCAAAGTCCCTGTGAAGCATGATGACTTCGCCACGCACTTCAAGAACTTGCGGCCAATTCTTGCCATGTAACTTCAACGGAATCACCCGGATCGTGCGCAGGTTGGCGGTGACATCTTCGCCGGTTTCGCCATCGCCCCGGGTGGCCCCGCGGACCAATACGCCATCCTCGTAGCGCAAGCTGACGGCCAGACCATCGAATTTGGGTTCAACCGAAAACACCGGTTCGCTGCGGCCCAGTTCGCGCTCGATGCGACGCTCAAATTCGGCCACTTCGTGATAGCGCGTACGGTCGTCCTCACCTTCAACGGTAAAGGCATTGCCCAGTGAAAGCATGCGCGGTTCATGGCGCACCGGGGCGAAGGCCCGGGAAGGCGCATGGCCGACACGCTGGGTGGGCGAATCGGGGGTGATCAGTTCCGGGTGCGCAGCTTCCAGAGCCTGCAACTGGCGTACGAGCTGGTCGTACTCGATATCCGGCAGGGTGGGATCATCCAGCACGAAATAGCGATGGTTGGCCTCGTCGATGCGTTGACGCAAATCCTGCAGGCGGGCATTGATGTCGGCAATTTCATTCATTGCGCAATTCTAACCCCGGCCTGCTTGCCGGGCGCGCAAAAAAAACAGGGCACCGGAAGTCATTCCGGTGCCCTGGATTCTTCAGGTGGGGTGGCCAGACTAAACGCCTGACGCACCCGGCACGATCAGAGTGCTTCCACCTGGTCCGCCTGCATGCCCTTCTGGCCCTGCACGGCGACGAAGCTTACCTTCTGGCCTTCCTGCAGCGACTTGAAGCCATTGCCGACGATGGCCCGAAAGTGTACAAACAGGTCGGGGCCGCTTTCCGGGGTGATGAAACCAAACCCCTTGGCATCGTTGAACCACTTGACGGTTCCGGTCTGACGCTCAGACATCTTTGAAACTCCAGCAAAAACGAAAAAAGCCCTCACGGGCGGGTGGTACTGATTTTTTGCGGGAGTGGAATGTAGCGAAAAGACGAGCCAGCCTTGCGACCGTTCATCAGGTCACGATACCCCGTGACCCCAAGCAAAAAACACAGCGTGCGCACCTTACGCGATTTCGATCACAAAATCCAGCAAAATATGCATCAACCCGACTGACGGCTAATCATGGCAGCCGATCGGTACGTTCAATGGCCTTCCGCGATCGCCCATGTTCTGCCTGTCGGATCAGGTTAAGATGATCGGCTGCATCTTGCCCAGCCGTTTGCCATGACCGACCTGTTCCATCCCAGCCCCGACAATTTCGAGCAGATCCCGCTGCACGAGTACGCCGAGCGTGCCTACCTGGATTACTCGATGTACGTGGTGCTTGATCGCGCCCTGCCCTTTGTTGGCGACGGCCTCAAGCCGGTGCAGCGACGCATCATCTACGCCATGAGCGAATTGGGTCTGTCGGCCACGTCCAAGCCGAAAAAATCCGCGCGTACCGTGGGTGATGTCATCGGCAAGTTCCACCCGCACGGAGATTCGGCCTGCTACGAGGCCATGGTGCTGATGGCGCAGCCGTTTTCCTATCGCTACCCATTGGTGGATGGCCAGGGCAACTTCGGCTCAGCCGATGACCCCAAGTCGTTTGCCGCCATGCGCTACACCGAATCACGCCTGGCCCCGTTGGCCGATGTGCTGCTGGGCGAACTGGGTCAGGGCACGGTGGATTGGCATCCCAATTTCGACGGCACCCTGGAAGAACCGCTCTGGCTGCCAGCACGATTGCCGCACGTACTGCTCAACGGCACTACTGGCATTGCCGTGGGCATGGCCACCGATGTGCCGCCACACAATCTGACTGAAGTAGCGCACGCCTGCATTCGCCTGCTGGATGATCCTTCTGCCGATACGGTCGAATTGATGACCCATGTGCGTGGGCCGGATTTTCCCACCGAGGCGGAAATCATCACCCCTGCTGCCGAATTGCAAAAGCTCTACGAAACCGGCTACGGCAGCATCCGCGCGCGGGCCGTATATGTGCGCGAAAACGGCAATATCGTCATCACAGCCCTGCCGCATCAGGTCAGTCCCGGCAAGGTGCTGGAGCAGATTGCTGCCCAGATGCGGGCCAAGAAACTGCCCTGGCTGGAAGATCTGCGCGATGAATCCGACCATCTCAATCCGATCCGTCTGGTACTGGCGCCACGCTCGAACCGGGTCGATGTCGAACAGCTCATGGGCCACCTGTTTGCCACCACCGATCTGGAAAAGAGCTTTCGCGCCAACTTCAACCTGATCGGTCTCAACGGCAAGCCGCAAGTGATGGGCTTGCGTCAGATCCTGGGCGAATGGCTGCAGTTCCGTACCGATACCGTCCGTCGACGCCTGAACCATCGCCTCGACAAGGTCAACCGCCGCCTGCATCTGCTCGAAGGCCTGTTGATCGCCTTCCTCAATCTGGACGAGGTGATCCGCATTATCCGCACCGAGGATGAGCCCAAGCCGGCGCTGATGGCGCGCTTCGTCCTGTCCGAGGAACAGGCCGACTACATTCTGGAAACTCGCCTCAAGCAACTGGCGCGTCTGGAAGAAATGAAGATCCGTGGCGAACAGGATGCCCTGGCCCAGGAAAAGGAAACCCTGGTTGCCATCCTGGCCTCGCCGGCCAAGCTGAAAAAGCTGATCAAGGATGAGATCCTGGCCGATGCGAAAAAACATGGCGATGCCCGGCGCTCACCGCTGGTGGCCCGTGAGGCTGCCCACGCACTGGATGAAACCGATCTGGTGCCCAGCGAGCCGATGACCCTGGTGCTGTCGAGCATGGGCTGGATTCGTGCCGCTAAAGGCCACGACATCGACCCGACAACCTTGTCCTACCGTGAAGGCGATGGCCTGCTGGCCGCGGTACGCACTCGCAGCAACCTCCAGGCCGGTTTTCTCGATGCCAGCGGCCGGGCCTATTCCACGCCGGTCCATACCCTGCCCTCGGCCCGTGGCAATGGTGAACCCTTGACCGGCCGTTTCACCCCACCGCCAGGCACGGCGTTCACGGTCATGGCCAGCGGCGAAGAAAGCCAGCGCTTCCTGCTGGCTTCCAGTCACGGCTACGGTTTCATAACCGCTTTCGCCAACTTCATTGGCCGCAACAAGGCCGGCAAGCAGCTTATCAACCTGGCCAATGGAGCCAGCGTGATCGCGCCGATGCCCGTCGGCGACCCCGGCAGCGGTCTGGTCGTGGCAATCACCAGTGCCGGCCATTTGTTGGCTTTTGCCGCCAGCGAATTGCCGGAACTGGACAAGGGCAAGGGTAACAAGTTGATCCAGATTCCCCCAGCACGGCTCAAATCCGGCCAGGAACTTCTGACTGCCACGGCGTGCGTGCCTGAAGGCGGTGGCCTGATCCTGTATTGCGGTCAACGCAAGCTCAACCTGTCCTGGCGGGATCTGCAGGCTTATGGCGGCAGCCGCGCCCAACGCGGCCATTTGTTGCCGCGTGGTTTCCAGCGTGTGGACCGGGTCGAGGTCGAGCAGGAGCCTGGACGCTGACAAAAGCGCCCGGAAAAACCCTCCACAGGCCGACCACCAGCTCAGCGAAGAACCTGACCTCGAAGTGCCATTGGTCGGGGACGGGAACCCAGTGCCCTCATGCACTTGGAGGGGAAAAATTGCTGGGCACCCGCCTTCGCGGGGGCGACGAAAAACGTTTCTGACAGTGGTGGGCCTGCGCTGGAACGACGGCATAGGTTCGCTCTAGGAAATTTCCTAGTCCAGATTCAGGCGTCAACCGATGGTTTCGGCAAGAGCGCCCGGGCACCGTGATCACACTCGATCAGGGAGATGACCATGGATTGCCCCGATGTACCCGAAGCACTTCTGGAGCTGTGCCGCCGCGATGAAATGGTCGTCCTGCTCGCCCAGGCACGCCAGGCCCAGAACCAGGGCAACCGGCAGGCTGGTTTCGTCGTAGCCTGGATGGAAGAAGCGCTGGGGCTGGAGAGCCGCCCCGGTTCAAAGCATCTGAAGCCTGGTTGAGCTTGTGCGTCAGGTTCTTCGAAGAGCCGATCCGGCAGTTTCTGCCATCGCCCGGCCTCGCAATCTGCCATCGACTGACGTTGAACGTCACGTCAGTTTCGCGAACGGCATCACAAATTCCCGGCAAATCAAGCGACTTTCAGATCAAGGTCTTGTCATTTAGAAAAAAAGCGTCACTATGTGACGCGGACTGATTGGCTGTTGCAAAATCGCCAATGTCATGACTTGTTACCTATTGCATCCGAGAGCTTCATGAAATTCCTGACTCATATCCTGGTCTTTATTCGCCTGACCCTGCTCAACCGGCAACTGCGCGAGATCAAGCGGGGCATCACGACCCTGCCGGTGACGGCGCAACGTGCTGTCGGCCAGATCGCCATGAGCGAAATCGAAGCGGCCGCACGCACGCCCATGCCCTATCTGCATGGCAGCAGCAGCAACGACATCTATCAGCCCTGGGGCGATGGCGCCACGTTGGCGTTCAAACGCACCCGCATGCGGGTGCCGCAAATGCGCCTGCGTGGCACGGCTTCGTGGCTGGCCATTGTCTATCACGAAACCCATGATTCCCCGCACGCCAGCATGCAGGCCATGCATCGTGAAATCCTGGGCCTTCTGGGCCTGCTCAAGGGCACCTACGAGAATCCGGAAATTGCCGCCGTCAGCGCCACACTCTGAGGTAGCCAGCCAGCGTATCTGCACGGCCGATGCTTGCATCGGCCGTTTGCTTTGATGCATCGGTGATAGTGCGAACATTCTAGGCAGTGTGTCTAAAATTCACCGTGTTCCTTCTTCCAGGTCACGTTTCGGAGACTCCAATGGCCACGTTCAAATCCAGCGCAAAATCCCGCCCATCGGCGACAGCCAGCAAATCTGCCGCCAGCAAGAAAACCACAAAGCCCCGCACCCGCAAGACCGCCCGGGCACCGTCTTCGGAAATCAACCAGGGCAACCAGAGCATCATGGACTCGGCCCAGCAGATCTGGCAGACCGGCATCACCGCATTCGGCCGCGCCCAGCAAGAAGGCACCCGCCTGTTTGAAACCCTCGTGAAGGAAGGCAGCGGCATCGAGAAAAAGACCCGCAACCTGGCCGCTGGCAAGGTCAGTGCCGTGCGCAAAACCATGCAGGGTTCGGTTGAAACCCGCGTGGATCAGGTCAAGGATCGTGCCGCTGATACCTGGGATCGATTGGAAAAGTTGTTTGAAGAACGGGTCCAGCGCGCCCTGAATCGCCTGGGCGTGCCGGGTCGGGAAGAACTGCAGGCCCTGGTGGACCGTGTTGACGAACTCAATGCCCGCTTGCGTGGCCTGGCTGGTCAGACCCCGGCAACGTCGCGTGCGGCAACCAGCAAGGCAACCAAGACGGCCAGCAAGAAGGCTTCGACCAAGGCTTCGGCAAGCAAGCCGAAGGCTGCCACGGCCAAGCCCGCCGTGCGTAAATCTTCCAGCAAGACCGCGACCGCCACCAAGACGGCGAGCAAGGCGGCTACCAAGACAACTTCACGCAAGCCTGCAAGCAAGACGGTCAAGACGGCTGCCAGCACCCAACAGACCAAGGTGCCCAAGCCTGCGGAAAAGGCCAGTCCAGTCGTCAGCGAAACCACGACGGCCAGCGCACCTGCCGCCGAAACCAAGACGGCTTGAAACCGTCGTTTTCAGCCCGGGCCGCAACTGGCCCGGGTTTTGAAGCCCGCACGAGCGAAGTTTTCGTGGCGTAAGCATTCACGGCCAGCGAATCAACACGCTATGATGCGTGTCTGATTGGCCTGTGGTTCCGCTTTTTATGGGGCTTTTCCTGATAATTACACATCCGCTGCTGCTCGCCTTCGTGGTGTTGGTAGTGGTTTTTTTTGGCGCGGCCTGGGCCTTGGGCGCATTTCACACGGATCGTGTAGAAGCCAAGGCCGGCATCCAGTTGCTGTGCGCCATGCGCTGGAGTGAATACAGCCGGTTGGTAACGGAACTGCTGAAAGACCGTGGTCTGCAGCCGTCCAATACTGATCGTCCTCCGGGCAAGGATGGCTTCGACCTGCTCTTCACCCGTGGTCACGGTCGTTACCTGGTGCAGTGCTCCAATGCCGCCAACCGTCAGGTCAGCGCGACCACTGTCGGTCAGCTTTACACCCTGGTGCAGATGCAAGGTGCCGACAGCGCCATCATCGCTTCTTGCGGTCGCGCTGAATCAGCCGCCCTCAAGCTGGCCCAGGAACGACGCATCGAAGTGCTCGCCGGACGGGATCTATGGGCTCACGTCAAACCCTGGGTGGCCCACGACCAGCGCATTGACGCCGAGACCGCCGCCCAGACGGCCAGACGCCAGCGCCTTTTTGCCGCAGCCTTGTCGGCTCTGCTGGCGGCAATACTCATCTACTTCATTGCCGACGCCCTGCGCCCTTCACTTCCGCCTGAATCGGCCATTACACCGCCGCCCGCCACCAGCAAACCGGCCACTGTTCCTGTCGCAAAACCTGCGGCCAATGCCAGTGTGAAACTGCCGGACGCCAGTCTCAGTTCTGAACAACTGGCTTCTCGGCGCGCTTCGGCCGTGCTGGAAGTGCGCAGCTTGAGTCGGGTCAGCGTCGCCAGCTGGTCCAGTCAATCCACCCTGGCCGTAACCTTGCACGTCAATCCCAGTGACTCGGAACTGGGCGTATTGGTCGACAGCATCTGTGACTCGCTGTTGCAGTACGAGGAATTGCGCTTTACCCGCCTGCAGCTGGAAGTCCCCACCGGCAACGTGGAGCAGCCAACCCAGGTCCGTTGGCGCCAGTGTCGCTAATAAGGACAAGCCCGCCGATCCGCCGCCTTCACGGCGGATCAACCCGTGTCGGTCAGGCAAGCCTTACCAATGCACCCCGCGCATCAGTGAAGCAAAGGCAATCTGCTCGCTGGTGGCTTGCGGCGCCTCGCCCTTGCTGCCCTTGATGCCCTTGGCTGCGGCCGAGTCGGGGAACAGTTCAAAAGCCGTATTCATCACCACTTCGTAGGCCTTGGGCGCCAAAGCGTTGAGTACACCGGCAAAGGTACCCAGACGGGTAGCGATGCGGCTGGGGCGTTCGATGATGGCCTGCACGATCAGATCCGCGGCTTCATCCGGGGTCAGCGTGGGTACGCTGTCGTACATCTTGGTCGGGGCAATCATCGGGGTTTTGACCAGGGGCATGTTGATGGTGGTGAAGACGATGCCCTTGCCCGACAACTCACCCTGGGCACAACGACTGAAGGCATCCAGCGCAGCCTTGGAAGCCACATAAGCGGAAAAACGCGGGGAGTTGGCGAGCACGCCAATCGAACTGATATTGATGATGTGCCCACGCCGGCGCTCGGTCATCTTCGGCAGCACGCCCATGATCAGGCGCAGCGAGCCGAAGTAATTGAGCTGCATGGTGCGCTCGAAATCGTGGAAGCGATCGTAGGACAGTTCGATCGAACGCCGGATCGAGCGCCCGGCATTGTTGACCAGGATATCCACGCCACCGTGATCGGCATTGACCTTTTCCACCAGGGCATCACAAGAGGCCATGTCGGCCAGATCGCAGGTGTAGGCATGGCAAGTGCCGCCAGCGGCGATGATTTCATCGCGCGTGGCAAACAGTTCCTCTTCTCCACGCGCCACGATCACGGTGGTGGCACCGGCAGCGGCCACCTTGAGCGCGGCCGCCTTGCCGATGCCCGAAGAGCCACCGGTGATCATCACCACCTTGCCCTTGACCTTGCCCTTGAGGCTGTGATCAATGAACAGGGCCGGATCCAGATGCCGCTCCCAGTAATCCCACAGGCGCCAGGCATAATCATCCAGTGCCGGCACCTTGATGCCACTGCCTTTCAAGGCCCGTTCGGTTTCACGGTTGTCAAAACGGGTGGGATAGGTCACCAGGCCTATCACTTCGCGGGGAATGCCCAGATCCCGCAGCACCATGGCGGTAAAACGCTTGATCGGTGGCAGGTTGGTCAGGGCCGCGCGCACCGCAAACGGCACGAATGAGAACATGCGCGCATCCAGGCGCATGGTCATTTCCGGCGCATGTCCGACGCGGGCAAACAGATTCAGGATTTCCCCGATCCGGCGCGGTTCGGGGTCGACCAGATGGAAACAGCCGCCATCCAGGCCCGGCTTGTGCGCGATGTGGTCCATGGCATCGGCCACATAATCCACCGGCACCAGGTTGATGCGCCCACCCTCGATGCCGACCATCGGCATCCACGGCGGCATCAGTTCGCGCAGTTTCTTGAGGGCGGTGAAGAAATAATACGGCCCGTCGATCTTGTCGATTTCACCGGTTTTCGAATGCCCCACGACCATGCCCGGGCGATAGATCCGGTAAGGCCGCTTGCATTCTTCGCGCACGACCTTTTCGGCATCGTGCTTGGTGCGGAAATACGGATGACTCAGGTCTTCGGCTTCCTCGAACATGTCCTCGCGGAAGCTGCCCGGATACAGGCCAGCCACGGCGATCGAACTGGCGTAATGGAAACGCCCGGCATTGATCGCTTCGGCCAGGTTCACGGCATTGCGTGTGCCCTCGACATTGGCGGTGGTCTGGGCAGCGGCATCGGCAGCCAGGTCATAGATCGCGGCCAGGTGGAAGAAATGCTTGACCTTGCCCTTGAGCTCGGCGGCTTTTTCCGCATTCACCCCCAGGTTGGGCTTGGCCAGGTCACCCACGACCGGCACGATGCGTTTTTTGTCCCAGCCTTGCTGGTCAATCAAGGCCGTGAGCTTTTTTTGCGAACTGCGCCGCACCAGCACATAGACCGTGCCCTTGCGCTTGAGCAGATTGGAAACCAGATGCCGGCCAATGAACCCGGTTGCGCCAGTAACGAAATAGCTCATGGATGCCCCTTCCCTTGGTGTCGTGTGAATGTGATTGCCAGTCGTGGAGGTCGTCAAATCACGATTTCGTCAACAATAGCTTGATCCGCTGTTGCAGCCTAGTACCCCGATGGCCAGACCCATACTTTGACGTACGGCTGCGTAAATGCTATCAAATGCACAATCTGCCGTTGTGCACATGAGGTTTTCGCCATGTCTGATCTGAGCGCTGAATTCGAACAGGCTGCCCAGGATGTCAAATCCTTGCCGGAACGGCCGGATAACGATGTGTTGTTGAAGTTGTACGCCTTGTACAAACAAGGTTCGGAAGGCGACGTCAACGGCCCTAAACCGGGCTTTTTCGACTTCGTCGGCACCGCCAAGTACGAGGCCTGGGCCAAGCTTGCCGGTACCGCGCAGGACGCCGCCAAAAAGCAGTACATCGCCCTGGTCAAGAAACTGGTGGGCTGATCCGGATGGCGCGTGATACCCGCGGACGCATCCTCGATACCAGCCTGGCCATGTTCAATGCCCAGGGAGAAGCGAACGTCACCACCAACCATATCGCCGACGAGCTGGAAATCAGCCCTGGCAATCTGTACTACCACTTCCGCAACAAGGACGACATCATCGAGCACCTGTTTATGCGCTACGAAACGCGCATCGATCAGGCCTTGATGATCCCCGAGGATCACTCACCGGATCTTGAAGACCTGTGGCTGCAGTTGCATGCCGTGTACGAGTGCATCTGGGATTACCGCTTCCTGTTCCGCGATCTGGTTGACATCCTGATGCGCAACCGCAAATTGCGCATGCATTTTTCACGCATCCTCAAGCGCGCAGCCGACAATGCCACCGAGGTGATGCACGCCCTGGTCCGGGCCGAAGTGATGCGTGCCTCGGCTGATGAAATCCACGCCACCGCCGACAACATCCTGGTACTGGCCACGTTCTGGCTCAATTTCAGCGCCGTGCGTGGCATGCGCGACGAAAAGGAAGCCATCCGCCACGGCATCCACCAGGTATTGATGCTGCTGGCCCCCTTCCTGCGCGACGCCGAACGCCTGCATCTGAACCGGCTTTCGGGTGCCTATCTGCCGGGACGGGAATTGGGCCTATGAAAAAACCCCGGCGAACCGGGGTTTTTTCTAGCCAAACATCTGAATCGAATCAGGCGGCTTTCTTGGTGCTGCGGCGGGCGGTCGGCTTGGCAGCCGACTTGCGCACGGTCTTCTTGGCGCTGGTCGACTTGCGCACGGTCTTGGCCTTCTTGGCCACCGGCTTGTCGCCAAACATCGAGGTCACCGCAGCCAGGCGCGTTTCGACCTGATGGCGCACGTTGCCGTACATCTCGTTGGCGCGCACGCGCACCGGCTCGACCTTGGCCTTGACCGCGTCGAACTGGTTGCGAGCCTGATTGCTCAAGCCGTCGATGCGCTTGTTCGTGACGGCACGAAACTGCGTACCTTCCTTGATCAGCACGTCATAGGCCTTGACGGCCTGCTTGCGTGTCAGTGATACCGCACCCAGGCTGGCCAGCCACAGATCGTGCGGAACCTGCGTCGAAATTTTGGTTGTCTTGCTCATTTCTTCTCTCCTCAGGTTGTCGGCTTTGGGCCGAATGCGATTGGAACACGCACATCCTAGGCAGCGATGATCGAGCAAACACACTATCTGCGGCACATGACTGTGCTTGCTTTGTTTTCGTTCAGGCTTGATTTCAGGAACTTGAAACAGTGCCGACAACCGCGTTCTTTACGATCGCTGGCACTTGTCGCATGATTGAGCCACTGCCGGATCCGCACCAGCCTCCAGCCCCGGCCTTGCAATCTCTCCGCATGGGACGACACCGACATGGCGAAAAAGAAATCGACCTGGGCTTCCTTTCCGTATCCTGATCCGAAATTCGACTATGCCGGCGCCAAGCTCACCAAGGCCTGGGGCAAGCTCCACGCCGGTGATTGCGAGCCTTTTCCCGATGTCGATCACGTGGCCGAACGTCTGGCCGAACATCCGGAACTCGGCAAGAAAAGCGATGCCGGGACCATTTCCGCATCCCTGATTGAAGCCTGGCGGGCCTTTCATCGCGGCGATTTCCAGCAGGCCTACGACACTGGTATCACCCTCGGGCCTCTGGGCACCTCCGTGGCCATCAAGGCTGCCGGCATTCACGCCACCCATCTGGTGGATGATGATGACGAGCGCGAACAGCGTTACCTGGCCCTGGTGAAACTGGCCGAAGCGGCCATCAAGGCCCTGCCCGAAGACGCCAACAGCTATTACCGCCATGCCTTCGCTCTGGGGCGTTACAGCCAGAGCATTTCCATTGCCAAGGCCCTGACCCAGGGTCTGGCTGGCAAGGTTCGCGTTTCATTGGAACAGGCGCTGGAACTGGAGCCAGACCACGCCGAGGCCCATACTGCGCTGGGTCTTTATCACGCCGAAGTCATCGCCAAGGTCGGCAGCATGCTGGGCGGACTGACTTACGGTGCCAAGGCCGCAACTGGTGAAGCCCTGCTCAAGCGCGCCATCAGCCTGACCCCGAATTCACCGATTGCCCATATCGAATACGGCAATGGCCTGATGCTGCTGTATGGCAGCAAGAAGGAAAGCCAGGCTGCTGGCGAGTACGAAAAGGCCAGCCAACTCAAACCGCTGGACGCCATGGAAAAACTCGATATCGAGTTTGCCGCAGCCCAGATCGAGGATTAAGGCCGGGCCGTCCTGGCTGCAGCCGAAGGGGACAGCAACTCGCGCACCCAGATCGGACAGGCTGCATCGGTTTGTTCGCATTGGGTGCGCTCGCGCAGGATCAGCAAGGCATCGATGTCCTCCTCGTTTGCCAGCGCCGCCTGCATGTGCGCCACGACATCAACAACACCGGCCCGGGCCACACGATTGTAAGGATCGACACGCAAGGCATCGACATAGCGTGCCGCTGCATCTTCCCAATACGACTTTTCCAGATTGCCACGGGCATCATCCAGAGCCGTTTCAACCTGGCTGCGCTCGGCCGGGGTCAGGCGCCAGGCGCTCCAGTGGCTGAGCAACCACGCGTGCGACCACCACAGCCCCGCTCCCGCCAAGGCCAGCACCAGCGTGCTATTGCGGGCAAAGCGCAGCCAGTCATAGGCTTCGAAGGCGCGTCCCAGGGCGCTGGCATCCACCGGCCGCTCCGCGCGCGTGAAGGCAATGGCCCTGGCAACGGCACGTGCCTGCATGCGGGTGAGACTTTTGGGCAGAGCGGGCCTGAGACCATCGGCCTGGGCCAGGTCCGCCGGTCGATGCTGAAAGGGATGCTGCCCGGCATACAGGCGGAACAGCAGGCAGCCCAAGGCATAAACGTCATCAGCCGGTTGCGGCCGCTCGCCGGCCAGCATTTCGACACTGGCGTAATCGACCGTCAAGGCACCAATGTCGTCGGCGTCAAATACCGCATCGCGCTCGGCCGCGCGGGCAATACCGAAATCGAGAATCTTGGGCTCTCCGTCCTCGCACAGGAATACGTTGGACGGCTTGATGTCGGCGTGCACGATCTTGCGCGCATGGGCATAGGCCAGCCCGGCGATTATGCCGCGGGCAATCCGCAGGCGAGCCTGGGACGACATCGGTCGGGCGCGATCGTCACGCAGGCGCGATTGCAAGGATTCACCCTTGAGCAGTTCCATGGTCAAAAAGACCAGATTGCCATCGCAATCGAAATCGAACACCTTGACCAGGTTGGGGTGATTCAAGGCCTGGGCGTGCTTGCCTTCGCGCTGCAAGGCGATGAAACCCAGGTCAAAATCGGCCATGTCGCCAGTCAAGACCTTGATCGCGATATACGGGTCAGGGTCGTGTGCCTCGACCTTGCGCAGATCGCGGGCCTTGTAGACCACGCCCATGCCGCCACGACCCAGTTCCTCGACAATTTCAAAACGCTGCTTGATCACCCGACCCGGGGCCAAATCCAGCGTCGGGGTGGCGACCTGCCCGAGCAGGATGCGGGTGGAACGTGCCTCGGAGTGAGGCTCAGCATCAGCCGCCCCGGCATCGCGTTTGAGTGTGGTCCGTGCTCCTTGCGCCAATTCCGACTCTGACGCATCAGGTGGGGCCTCACCATCGCGTTTGAGCGTGGTCCGGGTGCCTTCCGGATCGCCAGCCGTCGACTTTGCCGGCAACGGCTGCATACGCGTGGCTTCGGGGCGCAGGGTCGTACGGGTTTCGTCAGGATCGTTCGACATCAACTCATGGCCTCCCGGCTTGTCGGCATCGGAGCATGACCCGGCCAGTGCGTGTGGCTGGGCACGATGCTCATCAGCCGATCATGCCAAAATGATGTCCCATGCAATGGCCTGCAGAACAACGTGTTGACGGCATTGCATCACGCTTTCCTGCAAAAATCCACGTTTCGTGCCAGCGCCACCCTGGCAATTACTTCGCAAGGAAACCTGCCACGGCGGGCAACCAAGGACTCCCCCATGAGCACCACTGCAACCACCAGTCTTTCGCAGACTGCCCTTGATCCGGAACGGATCGCAAGCCACGCCACGACTTTGGCGCAAGTGGCTGCCGGCCTGGCACAACGCGGCATGACCCCGGCCACCAGCAGCAATTTTTCCCTGCGCCTGGATGCCCACCACGCCCTGATCACCGTTTCCGGACGCGACAAGGGCCAGCTTGGGCCGGATGACTTCATGGTGGTGGATCTTGAAGGCCGTGCCGTTGGCAGTGATTTGCGCCCCTCGGCGGAAACCGGCCTGCACACCCAGCTGTATCGGCGCTTTGCCGATGTCGGCTGCGTGCTGCATACCCATTCGCACAACCAGACCGTGGCCTCGCGTCTGTTGGCGACCCAGGGCCATTTGCGCCTGGAAGGCTACGAGCTGCTCAAGGCCTTCACCGGCAAAAGCACCCATGAAACCGCCATCGACCTGCCGATCCTGGCCAATAGCCAGGACATTCCGTCTCTGGCGCATCAGGTGGAAACGTTGCTCGACACCGGCCCCTTGTGGGGTTATCTGATCGAGGGCCACGGCCTGTATGCCTGGGGCCGTGATGCCGAAACTGCTCGCCGGCATATGGATGCCTTCGAATTCCTGCTGGGTTGCGAACTGGATTTGCGTCGGCTTCAAGCCTTGACCGATGCCTGACGCGCCACCACGCACTTGCGAAAACCCCTACACTGATTCGCGTTCCCTGCCCTTCTTTCTGCCAACCCCGAGACCATGAGCTACCTGCGCATTTTTTCCGATACCGATCCGACCGCCCCGGAACTGGCCAGCGGCAATTATTCGCGCATCCAGTCCGAACTGAACGCGCTGGGCGTGCGTTTCGAGCGCTGGCAGACTCCGCACGCACTGGCACCTGACGCCAGTCACGAACAGATCCTCGACGCCTACCGCACTGAAGTGGACGAACTGGTGACCCAATACGGTTTTCGCAGCGTGGATGTAGTCAGCATCCAGCCCGATCACCCGGACCGCGAGACCTTGCGCGCCAAGTTCCTCGATGAGCACGCACACAAGGAAGACGAGGTGCGGTTTTTCGTCTCGGGCACCGGCATGTTCTATCTGCATGTGCACGACAAGGTCTACGAAGTGCTGTGTGAAGCTGGTGATTTGATTTCGGTGCCGGATGGAACCTCCCACTGGTTCGATATGGGACCGACCCCTGCCTTCACCGCAATCCGCTTTTTCACCGAACCCGATGGCTGGGTCGGCTATTTCACCGGCAACGACATCGCCCAGCGCTTCCCTCGCTACGAGCCCGGCCAGACGGCATGAAAACCGTCATCCTCACCGATATCGAGGGCACCACCAGCTCGATCGCATTTGTGCGCGAGGTGCTGTTTCCCTACGCCCGCGCCGCCTTGCCGCACTTCGTGGAGCGCCACGGCCACGAACCGGAGGTACGCCGCTGGCTCGACAGCGCCGCCGTCGATGCTGGCAGCGTCTGTCAGGACACGGTGCTGGCCGAAGTATTGCAAGGCTGGATCGACGAGGATCGCAAGCACACCGCACTCAAGGCTCTGCAAGGCCTGATCTGGGCCGATGGCTACCGCAAAGGTGATTATCACGCCCATATCTACCCCGATGCCGCTCCGGCACTGCGCGCCTGGCACGCGGCTGGGCATCCGCTGTATGTGTATTCCTCCGGCTCGGTGCCGGCACAGAAGCTGTTTTTCGGTCACACCGAAGCCGGCAACCTCACAGACTTGTTCTCGGGCTGGTTTGATACCGAGATCGGCGGCAAACGTGAAGCGGCCAGTTACCACGCCATCGCCCAGGCCATTGCCCGTCCGGCCAGCGATATCCTGTTTCTTTCCGATGTGGTCGAAGAACTCGATGCCGCCCGCGCAGCTGGTCTGCGTACCGTGCTGCTGGATCGACCCGAAGACTACCCGACGCCGCGCCTGGGTGAAGCCACACACGGGCACGTGCGGGTGACGGCTTTCGACCAGATCAATCCCGAATCCGCATGAGCACCTTGGGGACCTTGTTGCGCGACGGCCTGCGTTTGGCCGTGCTGCAAGCACCCCGTGATCCCTTGATCCGCACAGGTCTGGGTCCAATCCTGATCCTGTTGCTGCTGGATGAAGTGCTGGCACTGCCACAAGTCTGGGTCCTGCTGGAAGCACCGCGGACTTTTTCGATTCACGGTTTGGCTGCTGTACTGGTTTCATTGGCCGTGTTGCTGCTGGCCGC
>CAYRJS010000006.1:14379-25160 GCA_964424535.1 uncultured Aquimonas sp. | reverse complement strand
CGCTTGTGGCGCGATGATCTGGCCGACCTTGTGGTCTTCAATCACGCCAATCAGCCGGTACCAGTGTCACCGCTGGATGCCATGGTGCTGCCGCTTGGTGATGCCGCCAGCGAACGGGCACGACCCATCGAGGTGCCGCTGTTCCGCATCCCTGCCAGCACGGTGCGGGCCATTGGTGATCGCATGCGCCTGGTCGTCAGCCGGCGCGAAGATGGACGCCTGGAACTGCGCGACACGACGCCTGCAGAACAGGAAGAGGTGGCGACCAGTGCCGAATGGCTGCTGGACCTGTCGAACGTGAAGACGCCCGTGCGCGGGCTGTTGCTGGATTTGCAGGAGGGTGCCACGCCTCTGGTGGGGCGGGTCGATGTATTCGGCAGCCATGACCTGACCGCCTGGACGCGTTTGGCGGCGGGCCAGGCCGTGGTGTCCTTGCGCGAGGGCGAGCTCAAACTGGAACGGCGACGTCTGGAATTTGCCGATACCACCCTGCCCTATCTGCGTCTGCAGCGCACCGATACCCATGAAGGCCTGCCTCTGGCCGGGGCAAGGGTTCTGCCGGTCCAGGTCTGGGGGCGTTTCAAGGCGGCACCCTTGCAGCAGTTTGAAGTGACCGGGCATCCAGGTTCCGGACCGGGCGTATTCACCTATGCCATGGAAGGCCCGTTTCCGATCACCCGGGTCCAGGTCAATCTGGCCGAGCCCAACAGTGCCGCCAATGTCATCATCGAAACCCGGGCTCGGGCCGATCTGCCCTGGCGCGAGCGCGTCCGTGCCCCGGTGTTCAAACTCGATGGCAAACGCGCCGGCATCGAATCGGCACCGCTGGATCTGCGCCGCGTGCGCGATCGGCAATGGCGCGTGCGCACCGAACCGGCGCAAGCCCGGGCACCCACCTTGACCCTGGGCTACCACCCGGATCAATTCGTGTTCCTGACCCAGGGTGAAGGCCCATGGCGACTGGCGGCCGGCAGTGCCCGCAGCCAGCGTGCCAATGCACCATTGCAGGCGGTACTGCAGACCTTGCCCAACGATCCGGAGACTGCCTGGCAAGGCAACCAGGCACACCTGGGACGTGGAGCGGAACTGGCTGGCGGTGCCGCCCTGGCCCCACGCCCGGATGCGTCAGGCTCACCCACGGCCTGGCAATGGGTGCTGTGGGGCCTGTTGCTGGCCGGTGCCTTTGCCGTGGTGACGATGGTGTTGCGGCTGTTGCGCCAGGCCGGCGCGTGATGATGTTCACGGTGGTCTTGCACCGTCTCGATGGGAAACCTACAGTGACCGGTGGCGACGACGGGATGCATGCATGAAGGTATTGGTTACCGGTGGCGGCGGCTTTCTCGGCCAGGCGATCTGCGCCCGTTTGCGGGCGCGCAACTATCAGGTCGCGTCCTATTCACGCCAGCAACATCCTGAATTGAAAAAACTGGGGGTACGCCAGATCCAGGGTGACCTGGCCAGTTTCGAGACCGCCACCGAGGCTTTTGCCGGTGCCGATGCGGTCTTTCATGTGGCCGCCAAGGCCGGTGCCTGGGGCAGTTTTCAGGATTACTTTGATGCCAATGTGCGCGGCACCTGGAACGTAATCGCCGCCTGCCGCATGAACCGCATCCGCACCTTGATCTATACCTCGACCCCGAGCGTGGCCCACCGTGGCACCCGTCCGGTGGCAGGTGGCAATGAGGAAACCGCACCACCGGCGGATCGCTACAAGGCCTGGTATCCAGCCACCAAGCGGGTCGCCGAAGAACACGTCCTGGCCGCCAATGGCAACGCCCTGGCCACGGTGGCCCTGCGTCCGCGGTTGATCTGGGGACCGGGTGATCGGCAATTGCTGCCGCGTCTGGTCGAGCGTGCCCGTGCCGGCAAACTCAAGTTCGTGGGCGATGGCATCAATCTGGTCGATACCACGTACATCGACAATGCCGCCCAGGCCCATCTGGATGCCTTTGATGCCCTGCACGGCAAATCTGGTGCCGCCTGTGCCGGCAAGGCCTATTTCATTTCCAATGGCGAGCCCAAGCCCATCGCCGATATCGTCAACAGCCTGCTGCGAGCCGCCGGCGCTCCGACCGTGACTGAACTGGTGCCGTTCCGGGCCGCCTACGTCATGGGCACGGCGCTGGAACTGGCATGGTCGATCCTGCCGCTCAAGGGCGAGCCGCTGATGACCCGTTTTCTCGCCGAACAACTGTCGACGCCGCACTATTACGACATCAGCGCCGCCCGCCGCGATTTTGGCTACCAGCCCAAGATCAGCATTCTGGAAGGCCTGCGCCAGCTTGGCGTGTGGTGGCGCGAGCACGGCCAAACAGCGGCAAAATGAGGTGACCCGGACTTGACTTGAGCGGTCGACACATCGGGTGATTGCGACAACAATCGGACGATCACTTCTGTTCCTGACTGCGGGATCTGCCATGTCCTTGTCTGATCGTTTCCAGACCCACGTGGTCTACAACCAGCCGGCGCCCCTGGCCGACTACGATGCCTTTGCCACCGATCCGGCCTTGCAGGCGGCTCTGGAGCGCGAAGGTGGCGGCTGGGCGCGGGCGGACGTGGCTGCGTTCGGCCCGGTTGCCGGCGGTGAGCTGCTGCGTCTGGGCTTTGCCGCCAATGCCCACGCTCCCGTGTTCACGCCCTACGACGCTCAGGGCCATCGCATCAATGCGGTCGAGTTTCATCCCAGCTATCACCGCATCATGCAGTTGGGGATCGAGCATGGCGTACCCAACTTCGATTATCGCCATGCCGATACCGCCGGCGCGGTGGTGGCGCGCGCGGCCCTGGCCTATCTGCATATGCAGCCCGAGCAGGGCAACAACTGCCCCCTGACCATGACCCACGCGGCCGTGCCGGCCCTGCGCCACCAGCCCTCGCTGGCGCGCGCATGGGAGCCGCGCATCATCGCCGCCCACTACGATGGCCGGGATATTCCGGCCCAGGCCAAGGCCGGCAATACCATCGGCATGGGCATGACCGAAAAGCAGGGTGGCACCGATGTGCGCGCCAACACCACCCGCGCCCTGCCGCTGGGTTCGCCCGGTCCGGGCGAAGCCTATGAACTGGTCGGGCACAAGTTCTTTTTCTCCGCGCCCATGTGCGATGCCTTCTTGGTATTGGCCCAGGCCAAGGGTGGTCTGTCGTGTTTCCTGATGCCGCGTTTTCTGCCCGATGGCAGCCGCAACCATTTCCGCATCGAGCGTCTCAAGGACAAGCAGGGCGATCGCAGCAATGCCAGTTCGGAGGTCGAATTCACCGGCGCGGTGGCCTGGCTGATCGGCGAGGAAGGCCGCGGCGTGGCCAATATCCTGGAGATGGTGGCCATGACCCGCCAGGATTGCATCCTGGGTTCGGCCGGCATCATGCGCCAGGCCCTGGTCCAGGCCATTCACCATTGCCGCCAGCGCCGGGTTTTCGGCAAGCTGCTGGTCGAGCAACCTCTGATGGCCAACGTCCTGGCCGACCTGGCCCTGGAATCGGAAGCGGCCATGGTCCTGGGTCTGCGCGTGGCGCGCGCCATCGACGCCAGCCCCCGCGATCCGCTGGAAGCCGCCTTTGCCCGCATCGTCACCGCCATCGGCAAATACCATGTGTGCAAGCGTTGTCCGCCGATGGTGACCGAAGCCCAGGAATGTCTGGGTGGACCCGGCTATATCGAGGATTCGATCATGCCGCGCCTGTATCGGCAGGCTCCGGTCAATTCCATCTGGGAAGGCAGCGGCAATGTGCAGTGCCTGGATATGCTGCGCGCCCTGCAGCGCGAGCCGGCCACACGCGAGGCCCTGCAGGCCGAGTTTCGCCAGGTGGCCGGCGAAAATGCCGTGCTGGATGCCGAAGTCGCGCGTATCGGTCGCCTGCTCGATGACCAGGACCATCTGGAAATTCACGCCCGCCGGGTCATCGAACGCATTGCCTTGGCACTGCAGGCGGTGCAACTGGTGCGCAGTGGCGCCCAGATGGTGGCTGACAGCTTTATCGCTTCGCGCCTGGCGGGAAACGGCTTCCAGTGCCTGGGGACCTTGCCCGCACAAACCCCGTTTGCGGCCTTGATCGAACGCGCTCTGCCGCAGGCTTGAGCGGATTCGTTACCATTGCGGGTCATTCCCAAGTCACAGGCAAGACCCATGAGTGCGACCGAAGCCGCCTTTGATGGCGTGGAAATCCAGACCGGCCCGAACCCGGAGTGGGCCGTGATCTGGCTGCACGGCCTGGGCGCGGACGGACATGATTTTGAGCCGATCGTGCCCGAACTGGTGCAGCCGGGATGGCCGGCCTTGCGTTTCGTGTTTCCTCATGCGCCCAAGATGCCGGTGACGATCAATGGCGGCATGCGCATGCGGGCCTGGTACGACATCCTGGGTTTTGATCGCCAGGCCCGGCAGGACGAAGCCGGCATCCGGGCCTCGATCGCCGTGGTAGAGGGCCTGATTGCACGCGAAAAAGCGCGTGGCATCGAGGCCAGCCGGATCTTTCTGGCCGGTTTTTCCCAGGGTGGCGCCATCATCCTCAATGCCGGCTTGCGCTACCCCGAGCGCCTGGCGGGGATCGTGGCCTTGTCTACGTATTTGCCATTGGCGGAAAAGTTGCCTGCCGAAGCCAGTGCCGCCAATCGCCAGACCCCCATCTTCATGGCCCACGGCCAGCACGATCCGGTCCTGGTGCCAGCCCTGGCCCAGGCCAGTCGCGATTTCCTGCAACAGGCCGGCTATCATGTCCAATGGCAGACGTATCCGATGCAACATACCGTCTGTGCTGAAGAAATCTCTGCCCTGGCGACGTGGTTTGCAGCGCGTCTGGCCAAGGCATGAAGCGAGCCTCTTTTCCGGAATCTGTCACGGAAGGAAATGCAACCATCATGAACCCTACCTCCCCCCGCCTCGCCCGCTGGTCCGTGCTGTTACTGCTGGCCTTGCTGTTGGCGGCATGTGGCGGACCGGGCTCGCAACAGAACCTGCGCGACACGGCTTTGTATTCCTACGCCGGGGCGATCCGCTGGAATCATATCGATGACGCCCTGAGCATGATCGAACCTGCCTATCTTGCGGCCCATCCCCTGAGCGCGCTGGAACGCGAGCGTTATGACCAGATCGAGTTCACCGGCTATCTGGTCAAGGGCACCCAGTCCTTGTCCGAAAACGAATTGCTGCAACTGGTGGAAATCCGCCTGGTCAATCGCCACACCCTGGTCGAGCGGGTGATCCAGGATCGCCAGCACTGGCGCTGGGATGAGCAGGCCCGACGCTGGTGGTTGACCACCGGCTTGCCGAATATCGCCGCACCAACACGTTGATCCTGATGCTTGCGCCAGGGAAACCGACCGGAAACCGGCGGCCAGGGCCGATCACCTCGGTTGCGTCCGCAACAGGCAAGCGAAATTTTCGCCGGTTCCCAACCTGGAAACGGGCATGAATCCCGGCTTACGCCTGCCTGGCTCCCAATTCGAGCCCAAGCTGCTGTCGATATTGCGCCATGGCTATCGCCTGGGCGATTTGCGCGCCGATGCCATTGCCGGTCTGACCGTTGCGGTCGTGGCCCTGCCTTTGGCGATGGCGTTGGCCATCGCCTCGGGTACCACTCCGGACAAGGGCCTGCATACGGCCATTATCGCCGGCTTCCTGATTTCCGCCCTGGGCGGGTCCAAGGTTCAGATCGGCGGACCCACGGCGGCTTTCATCCCGGTGGTGTTCAATGTCATCGAGACCTTCGGCTATGACGGCCTGTTGCTGGCCACCCTGATGGCCGGCCTGATGCTGATCGCCGCCGGTTATCTGCGTCTGGGCAATCTGATGAAGTTCATGCCCCAGCCGGTGGTGACCGGGTTCACCGCCGGTATCGCGGTGACGATCTTCGTCAGCCAGATCAAGGATGCCCTGGGCCTGCGCATCGACCAGGTGCCGGGTGAGTTCTTTGCCCGCTTGCACACCTATTTCAGCCATATCGACACGCTCAGCCTGGCCGCACTCGGCATGACCCTGGGTTGCCTGGGTCTGATCGTCGGGATCAAGCGCTGGCGACCGAACTGGCCGGTGCTGTTGATCGTGGTCATAGCGGGTGCCCTGGCCGGCCTGGTTTTGCCGGTGGCCACCATCGGTTCGACCTTCGGGGCCTTGCCGACCAGCCTGCCGGAACTGAGCCTGCCGCGCTTCGAACTGGCCCGCATCGTGCAATTGCTGCCGGCGGCTTTCACCATCGCCTTCCTGGCCGGGGTCGAATCCCTGCTCTCGGCGGTGGTGGCTGATGGCATGACCGATGGCCACCACCGTTCCAATGCCGAACTGGTGGCCCAGGGCGTGGCCAATGTCGGCTCGGCCCTGATCGGTGGCCTGCCCGCTACCGGCGCCATCGCCCGTACCGCCACCAGCATCCGCGCCGGTGCGCGTTCGCCGGTGGCTGGCATCATGCATGCGGTGTTCCTGCTGGTTTTCGTCCTGGTCGGAGCCGGGCTGATGGCCTATGTGCCGCTGCCGGCGCTGGCGGCGGTGCTGTTGATCGTGGCCTGGAACATGAGCGAGGTGGATCGCTTCCGTCATCTGTTGGGGGCTTCACGTGGAGACCGTCTGGTCCTGGTGGTCACCTTCGTGCTGACGGTCATTTACGACCTGACCGTAGCCATCGAGGCCGGGGTGGTGCTGGCGGCTTTCGTGTTCATGCAGCGCATGAGCCAGGCCGTGGAGGTGGCCCCCGGTACCCTGCCGGAGCTGGAAGACGACGAAGCCGGTGAGCGACCGGGCTTTGAACAGCGCGAAGCCTTGCCGCCGGGTGTGGAAGCCTGTCGGGTTTCCGGGCCCTTGTTCTTTGCTGCGGTGGATCGCCTGGATGATGTCCTCAACCAGGTCCCGCGCGGAACCCGGGTTTTCATTCTGCGTATGCGCCAGGTACCGATCATCGACGCCTCCGGCGAGGCCGCCTTGCGCACCTTGCTGGAACGCTGCCAGCGCCTGCAATTGCGGGCCATTTTTTCCGGCCTGCAGGCCCAGCCACGCAGGATCCTGAAGGAAATGGGTCTGGTGCGTCATCCCGTGCTGCTGGGGTTGGCGCCGGATTTTCCAGCGGCGCTGGAATTGGCCGAAGCCTGGCTGGCGCAAGCGTCCGACTGACCTCATCGGGTGCCTGCAAACTGCTATCATGCGCGGGCTTCAGGTGCTCGGGAAGCCGGTGCAAGTCCGGCGCTGCCCCCGCAACGGTAAGCAGGTGACAGATCCACGCACACCATGCTTTGGCATGGCTGCAGCCACTGGTCGAATGGCCGGGAAGGCGGATCTTGCAGGTGCATCGCACCCCCTGCCAGCCCGGAGACCGGCCTGAGGTTTCGTCCCTGCTGCGGCAGGGGAATGGCTGGCGTTGCGGTGGGCGACGCGGGTGAACCAGCACGTTGGCAGCACATGCCGCAAGCGGTTCTTCCCCGTCCTTGGCAAGCGCCAGGTACCTGCGTGTGGAGAACCTCGATGTCCCAAGTTCCTGTCTTTTCCCTGCTGGCCATCGCCATCTGGGCCACGCCCACATGGGCTCAATCCCTGCCGCAAACCGACCCGGTGGTGGTGACGGCCTCACGTCTGCCGCAAGCCCGTTCCGAAACGCTGGCGGCGATCACGGTGCTCGAGCGCAAGGATATCGAAGCCTCCGCCAGCCAGGATGTGCTGGAACTGCTGCGCCGGGTACCCGGTGTGGATCTGGCCCGCGGTGGCGGTATCGGCCAGCAGGCCAGCCTGTTCATCCGCGGCACCAATTCCAACCATGCCTTGGTTTTGATCGACGGAATCCGGGTCAGTGCCCTGGGCACCGGCGCCTATGCCTGGGAGCACCTGCCAATCGCCCAGATCGAGCGCATCGAGATCGTGCGCGGACCCCGGGCAGCACTTTGGGGCGCCGATGCCCTGGGCGGGGTGATCCAGATCTTCACCCGCCGCGATACCCGCCCCTGGGCTGATTGGCAGGTCGGCAACCACGACACCTACGGCCTGGATGCCGGGATGGGTCATCGTGGCGCGCGCGGCAGTTTCGGGGTTTCCGTAGGCTGGCTGGAAACCCGTGGCCAGAACGCCACTCGGCCCGACAACTTCAGTTTTGATCCGGATCGTGATGGCGCCCTGCTGCGCAATGCCTCGGTCCATGGCGAACTGGAACTGGGCCGCCAGCATCTGGCCCTGCGCGCCACCCACACCGATGATGAAATTGATTTCGACCAGGGCGAATCGCGCACCCGCCAGGATGTGCAATCCCTGACCTTGAGCGGCGAGTTGGGAAGCAACTGGCAGCATGCCCTGACCCTGGGCGCCAATCGTGACCGGCTCGACACCCCGGCGTTCTTCACCGCCTACCGCTCCCGCCGTCAGCAGGCGGATTGGGTCAATACCCTGAGCCCCAGCCAAAACGACCAGGTGACCCTGGGTCTGTCCTGGCTGGAAGAACGCGGCACCCAGATCGAAACCTTCGGCAATACTTTTGATTACCAGCGTTCGCGCCAGAACCGTTCGTTGTTTGCCGGCTGGCAGCATCGAACCCAGGCCCAGACGCTGGAACTGAGCGGTCGGCATGACGACAACAGTGCCTACGGCAACCGCTCCAGCCTGGCGGCCGCCTGGGGTTTGAATCTGGGCCAAAGCACACGCCTGACCCTGGCCTGGGGTCAGGGCTTCCGGGCCCCGACCATGAACGAGCTGTACTCGCCCGGCTATGGCGGCTGGTATGCCGGCAATCCCGATCTGACCGCCGAGCGCTCGCACAATGTTGAACTGGGCCTGCGCTACGGCGCTGATACCGCCAGCACCTGGGAATTGCGGGTCTATCGCAATGATGTCGATGGCCTGATCGATTTCGGTGGCCCCCAGGCCATGGCCGTCAATATTGCCCAGGCCCGCATCGATGGCGCCGAACTGGAATGGCGCTGGCAGGGTGAGGCCTGGAGCCTGACGGCCAATGCCACCTGGCAGGATGCCAAGGATCGACTCACCGACACGGCCCTGTTGCGGCGCCCGCCACGCAAGGCCACGGCCCTTATCGAACGGGTCTTTGCTTCCGGTGTCCGCCTGGGGCTGGAGACCACGGCGGTTTCGCAACGTCCTGATTATGGCGACGTACGCCTGGGTGGTTATGGCCTGGTGGCAGCGCGTGCACGCCTGCCGTTGACCTCGGCCTGGAGCCTGGATGCGCGCGTGGAAAACCTGTTCAATCGCGACTACACCCTGGTCGATGGCTACCACACACCAGGGACCACGGCCCTGCTGACCGTGCGCTGGCAAGCACCCTGAAGACAGGTGTCACGGCTCCATGATGGGTAGGAGCCGTGAATTTCCGTGAGTTTTGGCTCTGGTCATAATGTGAACGGTGTCATAAGATCAAGTGTCATAGTCACGGTTTGATCGTCATGGTGCATACCCCATTCCCTGCTGCGCCGGAGGGAGCGTCGGATTTCCGAGCACAGCTTGCCAGCCAAGGATATTCACCCCGCCAGATCAGCGTGTTGGAAGGTCTGCACGATCTGTGTGCGGACGAATTCGATCGCCGCTTGGGCCAGATGCTGGATGAGCTGGAGCAACAGTTGTTCCAGCGTGCCGAACAGGCCCGCAGTGATGAGGTGCAGCGCAGCCTGCTGGCGGTCCAGCGACGTATCCATGAGCAGCGCGGCCGCTTGAAGCCGGGTTTCATGGCGGGTTTGCGTACGGCATTGGCGAGCGCAACCAAAGAACCCGAAACACCTGTCGACAGCGCCAGCAGTGGCAGTTTGCTGCAGTTCTCCGAGCTTTCCCTGGTGGATACCAACACCATGGACGAGACCGTGACCCTGAAGGAAATCGCGACCCGCAGCGAGACCCGCAACAGCCTGGCGCTGTTCCTGCTGGGTCAGCGCCTGGGTGTGGTCTTGCGCAGTCCGGCCTTCGATGCCGAAAACCTGCCTCTGGGCCCACGTCGGCTGTGCAACATCCTGCGCGAGGCGGTGGCGTGTTTCGAACTGGAAAGCGAAGGGCGCGGCTGGGTCTATCAGCAGTTTGACCGCAGCGTGCTGCAGAATCTGACCGCCCTCCTGGAGGCAATCAACAATTACCTGATCCAGCAAGGCATCCTGCCGCACCTGGTTTATATCGCTCCACGCAGCAACAAGCGGCCGCAACGTCGCCGCGAAACCGCGGCAAAAGTGCCGGAAACGCCATCGGATCAGGCCGAGGCCGCAGACGCCGAGGCCATGAATCCTGGTGTGGCGCCGCTGCCGAACCAGATGCCCGATATGAGCACCATCCCCGGCCGGGGTGGTGGCATGGTGCCGCCAAGTCTGTCGGTGCCGGGTTTTGGTGCCATGACGCCACCGCCAAGGTCACATGCAGGCTTTGCTGGACATGCGGATCGTGCAGGCCATGCCGGTCTTGGGGCACCACAGGCCGCGTCCGCTCCGGCGCAAGGTTATGCCAGTTCATCCGTGGCCCAGTATGGCGGCCTTTTCCCGCCAATCAGCGGGCGTCCAGCGCAGCCTGGGAGTGAGACCGCACCGGCGGCGGCATTCCAGCCCGAGCCTGCAACCAGTCAGTTCGAGGACCACCAAAGCTTGCCGTGGAATCCGATCTTTGCGCCCGAGAACGGATCTAACGGCAACGATGTGGAATTGTTCGATACCTTGCGTCGTCTGTTGTCTGGACGTCGGGGCCTGCTCGATCGTCTCAAACCGATAGGCGACTCGGGCCATTTGGCGACACCGGCGCAGGTCCAGCACAGTCTGGTCGAGATCCAGCGCAGCCTGAATGCGGATGTTGCCAGCGGTGGTGCGGTACTGCCATTTGCCGAGATCAAGC
>CAYRJS010000006.1:0-14279 GCA_964424535.1 uncultured Aquimonas sp. | reverse complement strand
CTGAATGCGGATGTTGCCAGCGGTGGTGCGGTACTGCCATTTGCCGAGATCAAGCGCAGACTGATGGCCAGTTTGCGTCAAGCCAGCCCGGATGGAGCCGCGCCACAACTGGCTGCCGAGCAGGGCGACACCATGGATCTGGTAGGCATGCTGTTTGAGCAGATCGGCCAGGAAGTGCGCCCGGAAAGCACGGGCGGACATCTGCTGGCGCGCCTGCAATTGCCCTTGCTGCGGGTGGCTTTGCAGGATCAGAAATTTTTCACCAACCATAACCACGCTGCCCGCCGTCTGCTCGATGTGGTGGCCGAAACCAGTGCCTATTGGGGCAACGAAGACGAGATCGATCGCGATCTGGTGGAAAAAATGAGCGTGCTGGTTCAGCGCGCCAATGAGGAAACCGAGGAAAACCCGCAGTTGTTCGATGAATTGGTGGGCAGTCTCACCAATCACCTGAACACGCAACAGCGCCGTGCTGAAATTGCCGAACGTCGCCATATCGAGGCCGCGCGCGGGCGTGAAAAACTGGAAATCGCACGCTTGCAGGCAGAAGAAGCCATCGAGGCCCTGCTTGAAAGCAAGGGCGTGGCGGAACTGGTGCGCACCTTGCTGGAAGAAGCCTGGATCGACGTCCTGGCTCTGGCCTTGTTGCGCGGTGGCCAGCAGGCACCTGCGTTTCGTCAGCATATGGCCCTGGCCGAACGCCTGGTGGCAGCCGCCAGGCAAGATGCGCAACGGCAACCGTTGGAACCGGACGAAGCCGAAGGGGTCCGCAGCGAAATCGAGGCGGCCCTGATCCAGATCGGCTATGGCCAGAAAGATACCCACGATATCGTCGAGTGTTTGCTGGCAGTCGAGGCGGCTCCGGCCCCCATAGCACCTGCAGCACCCACAGCCAGTCCCGACAAAGCCACGGTGCCACCACCGGCTGCCGTCAAACCACAGGCGGGCATCACGGCGGAAAAATCGCCATCGGAGCCATCGACCCCGGTGTCCGAAGCGGCAGTGTCGACACCGACGCCAGCCCCAACCGAATTGGCCGAAAAACTGCGCAACCGCGATCGTCTGGGTCAGGATGTAGGCAAGCGCGAAGCCCGCAGTGCGCGCAAGGCGGAACGCGCGGCGCCCCTGAACGAAGCCGAGACGGTCTGGTACGAACGACTCAAACGCCTGCCTTACGGCACCTGGTTCGAATTCACCGTCAACCAGCAAGGCGACAAGGTGCGTCGGCGCATGTCCTGGTTCAGCAACGTCACCGACCACTGCGTGTTCGTCAATCTGCGCGGGCAGCGTGCCGGGGACTATACCCTGTCGTGGCTGGCACGCGAGTTGGCGCGCGGCAATGTCAGCCTCGTCGAGGCCGAACGCGGCACCATCGTGGATCGGGCCTGGAAGGCGATCGTGTCGACTTTGCGTTCATTCTCGCGCGGCGGCGACACCACGCCGGCTTCCGCCACGGCTTGATCTGAGGGTATCGAAATGGAAGAAGAATACCGGCGCGCCAAGCGCAAGCAGGTCTCCGAGCGCATCGATGTGACCGACACCATGCTGGAATCGGTCATTGGGCTGATCGGCAATATTTCCGAAACCGGCATGATGCTGCTGACCAACCAGGATATCGGCAACGATGCCCTGTTCCAGTTGAATTTCACCCTGGCCGACAAGGGCGGCAACCAGCGCGAGTTGAGCCTGGGTTCGCATCAGCTGTGGTCCGAGCCGGCCAGTTCGCCCGGTCACCACTGGGTTGGATTCCGCTTTATCGACATCAGCCCGGACGATCTGACCATCTTGCGCATCTGGATCGACCAGCCGGGCAGCCAATACGTTTGAGGGACAAGGCTCCCGTCTGCTCGACGGGATCGTGGCTGTCGGTCAGGTCAAGGCAGACGACAGGGGTTTTGTCTGGACTGTTTGCACCAGACCATTTCAGGCTAGAATCGACCATACTGCACCGTATTGCCCGGATGATCATTCATCCCGGAGCAACAGGCATCGTATTCGTTCCAGCCCTGGAGGCCTTGACCATGAGCGCGTTCACCCCACCCCTTGATGACATCCGCTTTGTCCTGCACGAACTGACCGATCTGGCCGCCGTCCAGGCCCTGCCGGGCCAGGAAGACACCGGCCCGGAACTGATCGATGCGGTTCTGGAAGAAGCCGGCAAGTTTGCCGCCCAGGTACTGGCGCCGCTCAATCGTGAAGGCGATCAGGCAGGCAGCCAATGGCATGACGGTGAAGTCACCACCGCCCCCGGTTTCAAGGACGCCTACAAACAGTATTGCGAATCCGGCTGGAATGCCTTGCCCTTCCCGACCCGCTGGGGTGGCCAAGGCTTGCCGAGTGTGGTCTCCAGCCCAGTGTCGGAACTGGTGATGGCGGCCAATCTGTCGTTTTCCCTGTGCCCGATGCTGACTTCTGGCGCCGTCTCGGCCTTGTTGTTGGTGGGTTCGGACTATCTGCGCGAAACCTTCCTGCCCAAGATGGTTGATGGTAGCTGGACCGGCACCATGAACCTGACCGAGCCCCAGGCCGGTTCCGACCTGGCCCTGGTGCGTACCCGCGCCGTGCCCGAGGGCGACCACTACCGCCTGTTCGGACAGAAGATCTTCATCACCTATGGCGAGCAGGATTTCACCGACAATATCGTGCACCTGGTGCTGGCGCGGCTGCCGGATGCACCCGAAGGCGTCAAGGGCATTTCCCTGTTCGTGGTGCCCAAGTTCCTGGTCAATGCCGATGGCTCCCTGGGGGCGCGCAACGATGTGCGCTGTGCCTCGCTGGAACACAAGTTGGGCATCCATGCCAGCCCCACGGCGGTGCTCAACTACGGGGAAAAGGACGGTGCCATCGGCTATCTGGTGGGCGAAGCCAATCGAGGCCTGGAATACATGTTCATCATGATGAACGAGGCCCGTTATTTCGTCGGGGTGCAGGGCATTGCCATCAGCGAACGCGCCCTGCAACAAGCCTCCAGCTATGCCCACGAACGCCTGCAGGGCCGCGACCTGACCGATCCACGCGGGCCGACGGTGCCCATCACCCGTCAACCCGATGTGCGCCGCATGCTCTTGACCATGCGCGCCATCACCGAAGCCAATCGGGCCTTGTCAATGGCCCTGGCCGCCCTGCTCGATCACGGTCGCGCCGGCAACAGCCAGGCCCAGGCCTTGGCCGAATTCCTGATTCCCATCCACAAGGGCTGGGCCACCGAAGCCGCCAACGAAGTCACCAGCCTCGGCGTCCAGGTCCATGGCGGCATGGGCTTTATCGAGGAAACCGGCGCCGCCCAGCATCTGCGCGATGCCCGCATCACCGCCATTTACGAAGGCACCACGGCGATCCAGGCCAATGATCTGGTCGGGCGCAAGACCGCGCGCGATGGTGGTGCCGTGGCCAAGGCCCTGGCTGGCCAGATACGGGCCAGCGCCCAGGCTCTGGTTGAGGTTGACGATGCCGATTTGAAGGTGATCGGAACACGCCTGGAAGCTGCCGTGACCGCTTTCGAGGCCTGCGCCGAGTATGTGGCCGGCCACTACAAGTCCGATATCGTCGCGGTCCACGCCGCTTCGGTGCCCTACCTGCAACTGTCCGGCATCGTCTGTGGCGGCTGGCAGATGGCCCGGGCTGCTTTGGCGGCACGGCACAAGCTCGATGCCGGGGCCGGGGATGCCGGTTTTTATCAGGCCAAGCTCAAGACCGCGCGTTTTTATGCCGATCACCTGCTGCCGCGTGTGGATGGCTTGAAGACCGTGGTGCTGGAAGGCGCCAGCGCCATCCAGGATTACCCCGAAGACCGCCTCTGAGCGAGCACCGGCAAACCCGGCCGGGGAAGTTTGCAAACCGGTCGTGCCTTGCCGCACGACCGGTTTGCTCTTGATGGTACCGAGGTGTTCATCACGGGGCTTCACTTGCAGGCCTTGGGAGTGCGATGCTTGCAGGCTCACATTGGCAACCGTGGTCATTACATCCATGTCCCAAGGCAAGCTGCTTTACGCCCAATCCGGCGGTGTCACCGCCGTCATCAACACCACGGCAGCGGCCGTCATCACCCAGGCCCGTGCCGCCGGTGTACCCGTTTACGCCGCCCGCAACGGCATTCTGGGTGCCTTGCGCGAAGAACTGATCGATACCCGCAAGGAAACCGTCAGCGCCATCCGTACCCTCGCCCATACTCCTGGCGGAGCCTTTGGGTCATGCCGCTTCAAGCTCAAATCCCTGCAGGATGACCAGGCCCATTACGCGCGCCTGATCGAGGTCATGCGCGCCCACGACATCCGCTGGTTCCTGTACAACGGCGGCAATGATTCGGCCGATACCGCGTACAAGGTGTCGCAACTGGCACGCCAGTATCACTATCCGCTGACCTGTATCGGCGTGCCCAAGACGGTCGACAACGACCTGGCCCTGACCGACTGCTGCCCCGGTTTTGGTTCGGCCGCCAAGTATGTCGCGGTGTCCTTGCGCGAAGCCGCCCTGGACGTGGCCTCGATGGCGGAAACCTCGACCCGGGTCTTTGTTCTGGAAGTGATGGGTCGCCACGCCGGCTGGCTGGCGGCAGCGGCGGGTCTGGCCGGCCGGGGCGAGGATCAGGCTCCGCATATTATCCTGTTTCCGGAAGTGCCCTTCGATCAAGAGCGCTTCCTGGCCATGGTGGATGCCACGGTCAAGCGCGTGGGTTGGTGCGTGGTGGCGGTATCGGAAGGGGTGCACGACGCCGACGGTACCTTCCTGGCCGATGCCGGCCGCAGGGATGCTTTCGGGCATGTACAACTGGGTGGCGCCGGTCCGGAAATCGCCCGCCGGGTCACCAGCGCCTTGGGCTACAAATCGCATTGGGCCGTACCGGACTACCTGCAACGCTCGGCCCGGCACCTGGCCTCGCAAACCGACCACGACCACGCCTGGGCCGTGGGCAAGGCTGCCGTCGATTACGCCCTGGCCGGCAACAATGCCGTCATGCCCGTGATCGTGCGTACGAGCGACGCCCCATATCGCTGGAAGATCGAAGCCGCACCCCTGGCCAAAATCGCCAACCGGGAAAAAACCCTGCCCAGGAATTTCATCCGCAAGGATGGCTTTGGCATCACCGACAAGGCCCGCACCTATCTGGAGCCGCTGATCCGGGGCGAAGCCGCACCGGCCTATGGCAAGGATGGCTTGCCGCAGTACGTGAGCCTGAAAAACACGCCCGTGGCCAGCAAGCTGCCGGCCTACGATCTCAAAATAGCGTGATTGGGTAAATCATGCGGTCGGGATACGGTTTCAAAGCCGTATCTCGAACAGGTTTCCAGATGGGGCCGGAAGCTTGTGAAACGATCGGCCCGACCTGGGATCTTGAGCCATCAAGAGCAAGAAAATTCTGCTTTTTGACTGGGACTGATAAAAAGTAAAAACGCCCGGATACGAAAACCAAGACCACGCTTTTTCAGCCTGTTTGCCACCCTGGAGACCTTGGCAGCACAGGCCCGTGGAACGGACCTGAACAAAATGTTACTCTGCGCTCCTGACGCTATCAGAATCAGGGGAATGACGTGACAAAAATGCCGACCTTCGCCGGCAGGCTGTGGCTGCATGTGATCGTTTCGATGTTGCTGTTTGTACCCGCCATGCCACTGGCGGCACAAATGTGCGCTGGCAGCACCAACGCCACTGCCAACTACACCACCGGAACCATTGGCAACGATGCGGTTGCCATGCACTGGGAAACAGGCCTGGTGTGGAAGCGGTGTCGTCAGGGAACACTCCTGAACTCGGATACGTCCTCTTGCGTCAACATGCCGGGATTTTCTCGAGAAAAGACCTGGAACGCCTGGATGCAGGATTACCTGCCCAAACCCTTTGCCAGTTCCGGTACGTGGGGGGTCACGTCTACGGGTCAAACGAATCGCATCGTGAGCGGTGATTGGCGCCTGCCCTATCGCAATGAACTGGCGGCCCTGACGACAGGTTGTGCCAGTAATCCCCAGATCAACCGCACGGTATTTCCCAGCACCCCGTCGGCGTCGTTCTGGAGCGGATCACCTTCGGCCGGAACCGTGACCAATGCCTGGTGGGTTGGATTCCTGAGTGGGGATGTCAACACCAGCACTCGCGCCACGTCATTGGCGGCGCGTCTGGTGCGTGGCGGCCTGCCGTTTGCCAACCTGGCGGCTTCCAGTGAAATACATACTCAACCCAACACCACCTATGCCTTTCCCGCATTCACCTTGCAGGCCGCACCCAGTGGCGATGCGGCTCCGGAAAGTTGGGGAGGTCTGCGTATCTCGGGGGCGGGCAATCCACAGTTTCGTATCGGTGGCACCGTGATCTGGAGAACCGAAGGCGTGGTCAAGAGCGGTGACACCATTACCGTGCGGATGACGACCGGCAATGCTGGGACGCTGCGCACGGCAACGCTGGAATTGCGCAGTGCCAATACTGGCGGCACCAACGACGCTGGCAGCAATGCTGGCAACGAGTCAGCCCAACTCAGGACAACCAGTACCGTATTCAGGGCCATTGCCGATCGCGTTTGCCGGGTCACGCCCACGGGCAACGGCAGCAATAACGGTGCCAGCTGGGCCACTGCGATGACCTTGCATGCGGCCCTGGCCGATGACGATCCGGCCTGTGATGAAATCTGGGTGAAAAGGGGTGTCTACACACCCGGCGTCAACCGCGAAGACAGTTTCAACATTCGCCGGAAGGTCCGCGTGTATGGCGGGTTTGTCGGGACCGAAACAACCCTGGACCAGCGCAATCCCTTGCTCTACAAGACCGTGCTCTCGGGCGACATCGACAATAATGACGTCCGTGATGAGCACGGGATTACCCGCGTATGGACGGATCGGCGCGGCAATAACAGTTACCAAGTGGTGACGATCAACGGTTCGATGCCCACCCCGATTACGGCCCAGACCGTGGTGGATGGTTTTGTCATCACGGCAGGTCATGCCTCAGGTGCAACCCTGGCTGAGCTGGATCGAGGCGGGGGGATGGTTTGTAACGCCGAGGGTATCGGTGGCCAGTGCAGTCCCACGCTGCAAAAACTGGAATTTGTCGGCAACTCCGCCCAGTTTCTGGGCGGTGCGCTGTATGTCAGCGCCAAGTTCAAGGCCGTAGCCGAACCGGTCATTTCCTTTGCCACATTCAGTGGCAACGCGGCGTACAGCGGCGGGGCACTGTACATCCATGTTGGCGGCGACGAGGCTACGCAAGCAGCGCCGCGTGTTCTGAACAGCACGTTCGACGGCAATCATGCCACCTACGATGGCGGTGCGGTCGTTGTCGCGGCCCTGGGGCCGGACAGTGACAGTCGGCCTGCATCCGACGCACCTGTTCGCGGCGCGTTTCAATTGGTATTGGCGGAACCGAAGTTCTTCAACGTCACCTTCAGCGGCAATACGGCAGATTTCTCCGGTGGCGCCATGCACAACTCGGCGTTCGGCGAGGGCAACGTGGTCCCGTATATATACCAGGCCACCTTTACCGGCAACACGGCGAAGTTTGGTGGTGCCGTGGCCAATGCGACGGAACAAAACGGATGGGTCCTTTCGTATTTCTACAACTCGCTACTCTGGGGCAACCAGGCGGACATGTACGGGAACCAGATATATCAGGTGAAACCGGGTGCGTTCTCAATCATCGATTACAGCATTCTTCAAGGTGGCAGTTCTGGAATCTACGGGAACGCTCCTGCCGCGTTCACCGAAGGCGCCGGTAACCTGAACGCGGATCCCTTGTTGAATCCGCTCACCAGAAATGGCGGTTATACCCGAACCCATATGCCAGGCATCGGAAGCCCGGCCGTGGATGCGGGTGGAAGTGAATCATGCACCTCCATCGATCAGCGTGGTGTTCAGCGACCACAGGGCGCGGCCTGTGACATTGGAGCCGTGGAACAAAAGGCCGGTGAAGGGGCGTCAATCGAGGATGAAATCTTTTCCAATGGCTTTGAATAGAAAGAACCCGATGCCCAGGCGATTTCAGGCTGAAGCGATAGCCGTGGCCGGCGAGACCGGCCTAAAAAATCTGCAGGGCGCAAGCTAGCCTCAACCTGACCCGAACAACTCCGCCAGGTCGTCTTCGTCGAAACGCAGCGCGCTGGTGCTGCCACCTTCGAGCACGGCCTGAGCCAGTTCGGCCTTGCGGTGCTGCATGGCCTGGATTTTTTCCTCGACGGTACCGGCGCAGATCAGCTTGTAGACAAACACCGGCTTGTCCTGACCAATGCGATGGGCGCGGTCGGTGGCCTGGGCTTCAACCGCCGGATTCCACCACGGGTCGTAGTGGATCACGGCATCGGCAGCGGTGAGGTTGAGGCCCACGCCGCCGGCTTTCAGGCTGATCAGAAACACCGGCACCTTGCCCTCCTGGAAGCTCTGCACCCGCGCCGTGCGCGCGGCCGAGGGGGTGTCGCCGGTGAGGCTGATGTATTGGATCCGGCGCTGGGTCAGGGCATCGCCGATCAGGCCGAGCATGGTGGTGAACTGGGAAAACACCAGAACCCGCCGACCTTCGGTGCGCAGGTTGGCGAGCAGGTCCAACAGGGCATCGAGCTTGACTGATTCCTTGACCTTGCGGGCGGCTTCCAGCTTTACCAGACGCGGATCGCAGCAGGCCTGGCGCAGCTTCAGCAGGGCGTCCAGAACCACGATGCCCGATTGCCCCAGACCACGCTGGGCAATGGATTCGCGCACCCGTTCGTGCTGGGTCAGGCGCAAGGTTTCATAGAGCTGGCGCTGGCCGCCGGCCAGTTCCAGGGAATGGATGATTTCGGTCTTGGGCGGCAGGTCATCGAGCACGTCTTCCTTGCGCCGCCGCAGCAACAAGGCACCAATACGGCGGTTGAGACGCTCCTGGCGATCCCTGTCGCCGTGTTTTTCGATCGGGGTGCGATAGGTGTGGTTGAAGCTGCTGCGGCTGCCCAGTAAACCGGGTTCGACGGCATCGAACTGGGCCCACAGTTCACCCAGATGGTTTTCCAGCGGCGTGCCGGTCATGGCCAGACGCCGTTGGGCGGGGATTTCGCGTACCACCTGGGCAGCCTGGCTGCGGGCGTTCTTGATGGCCTGGGCCTCGTCCAGCACCAGCAGGGAAAATTGCTGCTGGCACAGGTCTTCGCGATCACGCGGCAGCAGCGGGTAGGTGGTGATGACCAGATCGGCCTCGGGGATGGCTTCGTAACGTGCGGCGCGGTCGGCTCCGTGCAGCACCAGCACGCGCAGATCCGGAGCAAAGCGCGCCGCCTCGTCGCGCCAGTTGCCGACCAGGCTGGTCGGGGCCACCACCAGGGCCGGTTGCTGCAAGCGCCCGCGTTCTTTTTCCAGCACCAGATGGGCCAGTACCTGCACGGTCTTGCCCAGGCCCATGTCGTCGGCCAGGATGCCGCCCAGGCCGGCATCGGCGAGAAAATTCAACCAGGCCAGACCGTCGTGTTGATAAGGCCGCAACTGGCCGTGAAAACCGTCAGGAACCGGAACCAGGGTACGCGCATCACGCAGGGTCTGGATGCGCGCGCGCAGACGTTCACCGCCGCGCCAGGGGATCTCGGTTTCGGTCTCGATCCGCTGCAGGGTTTCGGCCTGGGTCTGGTGCAGGCGCAGGCCTTCGTTGCTGGTCAACAGCCATTCCAGCAGGGGTTCGAGCATGGCGCGCAGGCGCGCCATCGGCAGGCGCACGCTGCGGTTGTCGTCGATGCGCACCCGCCAGGTGGCGTCTTCGGCCTCGTCCTCGGGCTGGCGCAGGGAAAATTCCGGATCGACCAGCAGGCGGCGCAGGATCGGCAGCAGGTCGATGCGTTCACCTTCCACGTCGATGCCCAGGGAGACATCGAACCAGGCATTGTCGACTTCATCCAGATCGGCGTGCCAGGCTTCGATTTCGACCACATCATCGCGGGGGAAATCGGCGGCGTATTCGATGCGGAAACCGGCCGTACTCAATTCACCGAGAACCTGGGTCCAGGCCTCGGGTGAGGAGGGCGAGCGATAAGGGCTGGGGCACAGGAGGTAATGATGGGCACGAAAAGGTTGTGCCCGCGTGGAAAAGCCCGGATTCCAGTTGCTTGCTTCCACCAGGCCCAGGGTGGCCAGACGGGCTTCGGCGCGTTGCTCGCGGGCCAGGTCGCGCTCGATTTCCAGGACGTCTTCGCCTTGCAAACGGCGCACCCGATTATCACCGCTGTATGGCAACAGGCGATGGTCGTCGTATTCGAAATGAAGACCCGCCACACCCACTCGCTGGACGGCTCGATTGGAGTTACGGGAAGGTGGCTCGATCCGGGCGATGGTCATGACCAGCACCGGAATCGGACCGGTACGCAGGCTGCGCAGCTTGCGCTGACGGGGTGCGGCGATGGCCAGATTGTCCAGAGTGGCGAGCCTGGAGGCCAGTTGCGGGACGTTTTCCGGCAGCAACGACGGGGCCGAGTCGACCAGTTCGAGCAAACGTGGATCACCGCTGATGCGACCCACGCGCAGGGCCTGTGGCTGCACATACCAGGCGCCGTAACCGCGCAGGATCAGGGTCGGAACCTCGGTATCGGCGGCCTGGGCGATCAGGTTCTGGCTGCCATCGGGGTGTTCCTCCCAGACCAGTTGCAGGCTCAGGTCCGGGCCCACCTCCAGGGGTGTGTTGCCGCGTTTCCAGTACACCGGATGGCGGGGCAGCAGTTGCACCAGGGCGGCTTCCAGCGAAGCATTGTCGATCATCACCGCCGCGCTTTGGCGATGCTCGAGTCCTGCCGTCAGCAACAGGCTCAAGGCGATGGCGTCTTCATCGGACCATCCCTCGGGTGGCGCCGGTTCCACCCCGCGCCAGGAAAGCTGCAAGGCTTGTGGATCGACCCAGCCGCCGGTACGACCCCGACCGGGTCGCAACCAGGCCGGTTGCACGGCCAGGAAGCCCTCCTGTTCGCGCAGGATCAAACCAAAACGACGAACGTCTGGTGCCGATCCTGGGGCGCTGGCCTCGGTGCTGCGCTCGACCAGATCGAACCAGCGTTCCCAGGCCGGCAAGGTGCTGGTCGTGGCCGGGCCTCCGTGTTCGTGCATGGCCGCACGCAGCCATTCGGGCAAGGCATCCAGTTGTTCGGGGGCGCTGGCAAAAGCAGCAGATGGCGCGGGCGCGGGTGTTTGCGCCTGCGGCCATTGTTCGGGCGGATACACCTGCGCATACAGCAGGACCAGAGCCTGATGTTTGCACAGGCCCTGCACCGGACAATCGCAGGAACTGAGTACCGACAGGCCCTTGCGGGCATCGTGGCGAAACTCGATCCGGGGCGAATAGATCGCTTCGCCCGAACCACGCACCTGGGCGTGCAGGCTGGCCCGGCCATCCGGTCCAGGTTCCAGACGGAGGCTTTGCAGGTGGCCTTCACGCAAATAGACATTGGCACGTTTCAGCGTGGGCTGGTCGAACTGGGCGTTCCAGTCGATCTGCGCCAGCATGTTGCGTATCTCGTGTGCATCCACGCCGAGAAATCCTGTGTCAAGGTCAACTCACAATTGTGAGCCATCGCAGCCCAGTCGCCAAGCTCGGCTGTCAGAGCAAGAGTTTGCCGATCACACAGCGCACCCAGGCCATGAATTGACCTGCCGGCGTCCAAGCGCGAAATATGCGGCTAGACTGGTGTCATTCCCATGGCCGATCGACGTGCCAGCCCGATGAGCAAGACTGCATCCAAACCCGGTACCCAAGCAGCACCGCGTTGGCCCTCAGGCCAGCGTCTGGATATCCAGCGGATGTTGTCGGCCCTGCGCGAGGATGGCTATATCAGCGAGGCCGATGTCGAGCGAGCTGAAAGGGCCGCGCGTGAGCAGCGGGCCGGGGTCGATATCCATCCCTTGATCCTTATCGCCAACCTCAAGCTGCGCAACCACAAACGTCCGGATCGCGAACTCACCCTGGAAACCCTCACGGTCTGGCTGGCCCAGCAAAGCGGTTTGCGTTATCTGCGCATCGATCCGACCAAGATCGACGTACCCGCAGTGAGCGTGCTGATTTCCCAGACCTACGCTCAGCGTCACCGCATCCTGCCGGTAGCGGTCAATGCCGAGCGCGTGGTCATTGCCACCAGTGAGCCGACCGACCAGCGCTGGCTGCCGGATCTGACCCAGGTATTGCGCCGCGAGATCATCGTGGTGGTGGCCAATCCACTGGATCTGGCGCGCTACACCATGGAGTTCTTCGGCGTTACCCGCTCGATCCGTGGGGCCAAGGACCAGCGCGAGGACAACCCCTCGGTCTCGATGCCCAATTTCGAGCAATTGGTGGAGCTGGGCCGGGCTGGCGAGGTCGGTGCCGATGACCAGCACATCGTCCATATCGTCGACTGGTTGCTGCAGTACGCCTATGAGCAGCGCGCCAGCGACATTCACTTGGAGCCACGGCGCGATATCAGCCGGGTGCGCTTTCGCATTGATGGCGTTCTGCACAAGGTCTTCGAGATGCCGACCCCGGTGATGATTGCCGCCATCAGTCGCATCAAGGTGCTGGGACGCATGGATCTGGGCGAACGCCGGCGCCCGCAGGATGGCCGCATCAAGACCCGATCCCCGGGCGGGCGCGAGGTCGAAATGCGCCTGTCGACCATGCCCACCGCCTTCGGCGAGAAATGCGTGATGCGCATCTTCGACCCGGATACGGCGGTCAAGACCACCGAGGAACTGGGTTTCGAGGCGACCGAGGCGCAGCAGTGGATCGAGCTGACCGCGCGCCCGCACGGCATCATCCTGGTTACCGGCCCGACCGGCTCGGGCAAGACCACCACGCTGTATTCCACCTTGAAGCGTCTGGCTACGTCCAAGGTCAATGTGTCCACGGTGGAAGACCCGATCGAAATGATCGCGCCCGAACTCAACCAGATGCAGGTCCACCACGCCATCGATCTGGACTTCGCCTCGGGCGTGCGCACCCTGCTGCGTCAGGATCCGGACATCATCATGATCGGCGAAATCCGTGATCTGGAAACCGCGCAGATGGCGGTCCAGGCCTCGTTAACCGGCCATCTGGTGCTGTCCACCCTGCATACCAACGATGCCCCATCGGCCATCACCCGCCTGCTCGACCTGGGCGTGCCCTACTACCTGATCCAGTCCACCTTGAGCGGCATCATGGCCCAGCGCCTGGTGCGCACCTTGTGCCCGCATTGCAAGAAACCGGCACCGCTGGATGAGGATGCCTGGGCCGTGCTCACGGCTGGCCTGGATATCCCCAAACCCGAAACCGGCTACAGCGCCCGTGGCTGTCTGGAATGTCGGCATACCGGCTATATCGGTCGCGTGGGCCTGTACGAATTGCTGCTGGTCACCCCGGCCTTGCGCAGTCGCATCCAGCGCGACATGGACCTGGGTGCTTTTACCCGCGCCTGCGTTGAACAGGGCATGCAAACCCTGCACGCTGCTGGCGCCCGCAAAGTTGCCGCTGGGGTGACCACCCTGGCCGAAGTCCTGGAAGTCCTGCCGCCGCCGGAATGACAACTCTTTCACTGATCCCCACAACCGGAGACCACCATGTCCATACGCACCGTTCCTGCCAGTCGCGGGATCGAATGGATCGTCAAGGCGATCCAGCTCATCCTCGCCAACCCGGCTCCTTTTGCCCTGATGGGACTGATTCTGGCGGTGATCGGCATCGTGCCCGTGCTGGGCTCATTGGCCCTGGCTATCCTCGGACCGGCTCTGTATGGCGGCATCGTCTGGGCGGCGCGAGCCCAGGGACAGGGAGAAACGGCACGTTTCGAACAGCTTTTCCAGGCCTTTCATGAAGACGGCAAACTGGGTCCGATGCTGCTGCTGTGCCTGCCAGGCGTCATTGGCGGCATCGTGGCGGCCCTGATCATCGTGATCGCCCTGGTGGTCGTGGCCGCCGGAGCCGGGGTATCAGCGGCAGCCGATTCGAGTCTCGCCTTGTGGACCAGCCTGGGTCTGGGCGGAGTGTTTTTGCTCGTGGTGGTCTTGGCCATGGCCGTGGTCATGTTCAGCCTGACTTTCTTTGCCATCCCCGATGTCATGCTGGCTCGCAATGACGGTTTCGAGGCCATGAAACAAAGTGCCCGTGCCAGCCGCATCAATATCGGTGCCCTGCTGCTGTATCTGCTGGTGATCGTGCTGGCCATGTTCGTGGTTGCGGCCGTGCTGGGCCTGGTGTCGTCATTGCTGGCCCAGTTCGTGGTGGCCGTCGTGGCCGCGCCGGTCGTCGGGGTTTCCATGTATCTGGCCTGGCGCGATGTCTATGGCGATGTCACCCAGGAATTGCCGATGATCCCGGAACCACCGGACGGCGGTGGCATGGTGGCCTGA
>CAYRJS010000005.1:11674-30117 GCA_964424535.1 uncultured Aquimonas sp. | reverse complement strand
TACGCCGCCGCCAAGATGGGCCTGGTCGGGCTGATGCAGACCCTGGGCATCGAAGGTGAAAAACACGATATCCGCGTCAACTGCCTGGCCCCGACCGGCGCTACGCAAATGATGCAAGGCATCCTGCCGGACGAGCAGCTGGCGCGGTTCAAGCCCGAACTGGTCAGCCCGGCGGTACTGGCCCTGGTCAGTGAAAATGCCCCCAACCGCGCCATCCTCAGCGCCGGTGCCGGTGGCTACGAACTGGCCTATATCGCCCTGACCCAAGGCATCGCATTGGGTGAATCGGCGACTGCCGAACAGATCCTGGCGCGCTGGGATGAACTGGCTGATCGCGGTGACGCTTTTGTCCCCGGCACCGGCTTTGATCAGGCCCGGCATGAACTGAAAAAGGCTGGCTTCCCGCTACCGGCCTGATGCTGCACGCCGCCGCGTTAGACCATCATCGCGTCGGCGACATCAATCTTCGAATCCATCGGCAAACACCCATTTCGTGGTGTCCTCCAAGGCGCCGATGGACAGCGGGCCACTGTCCGGGCGCAGCACGCAACCGGGTGCGCGTCGCGGTTGCAAGGTCGGCGGGAACAGCGTGCCGGGAACGGCATAGCCGGGAACGGGCTGAGGTGTCGGATTAGCCGTGCCCAGCAGCGAACTGCCCGGTGCCGGCATCAAATCCAGCGTCGCCACATTCATGAATCCGGGATCGGCACCTGACACGGTACCGCTCCACTCCGGCGGCAAGAACTGGGCACCGGCCTGCACCCAGTTGTTGCTGCCACCGACCTGCCGACCATCGGTCCAGTTTGCTTCCACGGTGCGTTCTACCCGAAGCGTGCCGCCCGCGCTCATCGCCAGCACATTGTTGTGCGCCTCCACAGCCTGGATACCCTCGAAGATGCGAAACACGGTGGCATCCTGCCCGGAGGTCACCACGATGGTGTTGTTGGCAAAGCGCACCCGCCCACGGCTTTCACCGCTGCCATCGCCACCCACGCGGATCACCGCAGAAAAATCCGGGTTGCTGTGGACAATGACGTTGCCAACCACATCCTGATCCTCGCGCACCAGGTCCGGCGTCCAGCCAGGCTCCTGCTCCCATTCATCCGGGCCGATCAGCTCCAGCTCGTGGTAAACCGCGCCTTCAAACCAGTTGTAATGGATCTCGCTGCGCTCGTGCCGACTCTTGAGCAGGTTGCCGCCCTGCCCCGAGTGGACATAGTTGCAACGCATGCGGAACACCGAACCAGGCCAGGCGAGCTCATCGCTCTGGATGTACAGCGGGTGCCGGTTCGTGCTGTCACCCGAAGTGCGGATCTCGCTGTCCTCCAGCGTGAACGAGCCCGACCCCTGATCTGCACTGAGGATACCCATCGACGGGCAATCACGAATCAGGCTGTCACGCACGGTGATGTCATGCGCCACCAGGAACACGCAGCGCGAACTGCCACCGGTCACCTCGAAGCCTTCGAACACCACGTGGTGGGATTGGCGAAATTCGATGGTGTTGGCGCCGCCGGCAAGAATCGGCCGCTGCCCGTTCACCCGCAAACCGCGGATCACCACCGGATTGCCCGCACTGCCACCATCTGCCTGCGGCACGACCACCCCACCGGTATACGTCACCCCGCCATCCACCTCCACCACATCACCACCCTCCAGATCCACGGCGGCAAACAAGGCATTGAGCGTGGTGTAGGTGCGGGTGGGGCCGACTTGATGGACGGCAGCGCTCAGCACTGAAGGAAGCAACACAAGTCCAAGCAAACAGATATGGAGTTTACGCATGAAACGTCTCCTGGTCGGGAACCGATCACGTGCCATCACGGGCTTGAGTGATCGCAGTCTACGACTACATCTGCAAGCAAGGCCAAGACATTCTGACGCCACCGTTCGATATCTTTGAACGGATAGACTGCTCGGGAATCGCGGTTTCGTTCTATATGAATATTCCCCGGACAAACAGAAGTTGAGCCTCAATGCGCAAGCCAATCCCATCCTGGCGAATGATCGTCGTGGGTATCGCGATGCTTGCACTGGCCGGATTTCTCTACAGCCAGTCTCGCAGCGTCGATACAGCCCACGAAGATCAACCCGGCAAGACCGCTGTCGATCAACCGGAGAGTCAATCCCGAGACAAATCCGAGCGCAGATTGCCGATAACCACAACAGGTAGCGATCTCTTGGCTACACCCGCCTTGTTGCAACCAGCCACACCCATGCCGGAAGCTTCATTGCCCTTGGCCGAACAACTGGATGCGCTGGAACAACTGGCCCAGGTTGGCGACCCGGAAGCCGCTTGTCGCCTGTTCGTCGGAACCCGGCGCTGCCGCATGGTCTCGCAGCGCCTGCAGCGTGCCGAACAGTTGCAACAGTCTCTTGAACGCGGGCAAACATTGCGGATCGGTGAAGACATCGCCGTGCTGTCGATTGCCAATGCGCTGGAGCAAACCCGCAGCCTGGCGAACTGGTGCGAAGGTGCCGATCCAGCCCGGTTTCCGGATGTGGACGTCCTTGCCGAGCGTGCCTTCACGACCATGACTACGACGCAGAAGGTCGTACTCGTGCTGTCACGCCAAGACGGCAGTATCGCCAGAATACCCCGTCAATTCAGCTCATCGCATAGCCTCGGCGGCAACACCGGATTCATGTATCCGCAATTCCTCTCGGACCATGGTCTTGCCATCCTCGAGGAAGGTGTCCACCAGGCCAATCCTTTGGCACTGGAAGGCTTGATCATGCTGTACAGCCCAGCCTGGATTCCCGGCAGCGAAGAAGCCCCTCGCTTGTCGATGCCCAATCGTCGCCAGTTCGTTCGCTACGGGTTGCTCATGACCCGCGTCTTTGGTGAGGACGAAATCGGGCCCATCGTAGGCAGCGTTCTGGCCCGCAGCCTTGCAAGCCTGAACCCCAAGGAACGCGCCGAGGCCGAGCGTCAGGCCGAAATTGAGGCCGCACAATGGCGCGCACAAGCCGCAAGCTCGACGACATCGTCCGTGAATGAATCCAGCAACGGACACGAGCTGGAAAAGGGCTGTATGGACCTTCCTTGAGTTCATCACGGACCACCAAGTCCCGTTCAAGCCACTGCCAACACCCGCGGCAATACCTGCGCCGCGCCGCCGCGCAGGCATAGATCGGCTTGCGCCGACAATTCGGTTTCCTGCGGGTTGATTTCAATGATCCTGGCACCGTGTTGACGGGCCAGGGCTGGCAAGCCAGCGGCGGGATAGACAACGCCGGCGGTGCCGACCACGAGCATCAGGTCACAGGTCTGGCTAGCTTCTACAGCGGCACGGTAAGGCGCTGCTGGCAGATCTTCGCCGAACCAGACCACGCCGGGGCGAATGTAGTCGTTGCACTGCGGGCAACGGGGTGGTTCCAACGGGGTCGGTTCGGCGGCGGGATCGGGCAATTCCACCCCCTGGAATGGATGGCCACAAGTAAAGCAGCGATGGGCGAACAGGTCGCCATGCAGGTGCAGTACCCCGGTACTGCCGGCGCGCTCGTGCAGGTCATCGACGTTCTGGGTGATGACGGTAATCGGGCGTGACCGGGCCGCTTGCGCCAAGGCGATATGGCCGGCGTTGGGCTGCGCCGCCCGTACTCCGACCATGCGCCACAGGTACCAACCCCAAACCAAGGCGGTATCACGACGCCAAGCTTCCGCCGTGGCCAGCATTTGCGGTGAGTAACGCGCCCACAGTCCGGTCTGGGCCTGACGAAAGGTGGGAATACCGCTTTCCGCCGACATGCCTGCCCCGGTCAGGACAGCGATGGTACGGGCTGCCTCGATCATTTCTCGGGCTTGGCGGGTGAATCCGGATTCGAACGTGGTCATGCGAAACCTGTTGGTAGATGGTTGGCAAGAAAGTGACATGGCCTGACGCCACGGCACGGTGCGGGTTTCATGGTATTGACAGGAAGGAAGATTTATTTGACACTATTTGCAACAGTAATAGTGTCATTATGAAATTCAACCTTACCCAGCTCTGCGAACGTGCCGATGTCCCGGGTCGTACCGTGCGCTTCTACATCCAGAAGGGCCTGCTGCCGCCACCCGAGGGCGAAAAGCGTGGTGCCTGGTACAGCGAGCGGCATCTGGCTGATCTGCTGCGCATACGCCAATGGCAGGAAACCGGACTGTCGCTGGAGGCCATCGCCGGTTTGCTTGCCGCCAAACACGAACCACCGTTGGCATCAGCACGTCCGGGATCGGTCGAAGTGCGCTCGCACCTGATCGTGGCCGATGGCATCGAACTGGTGGTCGCACCCGATCGCGCCCGCCTCACCCAGGACCAGATTCGTCAGTTGTTCCGTACCGTGCAAGACCGTCTTGCCGAACTTTCCAACGCTCCATCATCTCCAGGGGAACCCAATCATGATTGACGACACTATCGATTCCAGACCATCGGCCTTGCTCACCCACAGCACGCTGCACGTCACCATCGACGATCTGATGGCCTGCTACGAGTTGCGCCACCAATTCCACAACGACCGCAAGCAGCCGCTGGAAATCGTCTTTACTTTCCCGATGCCGCTGGATGCCGCCTTTCTCGGCATGGAAGCCACCGTGGCCGGGGAAACCCGTATCGCCCAGATCCAGCAGCGCAACCAGGCGCGGCAACGCTTCGACGATGCCATTGCCGACGGCGACAGCGCGGTGCTGCTGGAAACCCTGCGTCCAGGCTTGCTGTGCGTGGATCTTGGCAACCTGAAGGCCGGAGAGGATGGCGAGATCGTGCTGCGCTTTGCCACCGCATTGTCGGTGGCCGATGGCAACGCCCGCTTCAGCCTGCCCTTGGCCCATCGCCCACGCTACGGCCGTAGTCCTCTGGATGAACTGGCCACGCCAACCCATGACTTTGCCGTGGAACACCCACTCGATGCCACGATCCATATCCGCGGCACGCTGGCCAATCGGCCGGTGCAATGCAGCTCCCACGCGGTGCGTTTCGAGCGCGACGGTGAAGCTCTGCGCCTGACCCTGGGTCACGCCATGCTGGATCGCGATCTGGCACTCAATTTCGAGCTGCCCGCCACGACTGTTGCCACGGTCCATCTGGTGCGCGACGGCGAGGGTGCCATCGGCCTGCTCGAACTCACCGTACCCATGCAGGATTCAAAACCAGAAGCCCTCGATCTGAGTCTGGTGTTTGATGGCTCCGGCTCGATGTCCGGCGATGCCATCACCCAGTCCCGCGCGGCACTGAACGCCATCGTCGAGGCCTTGCATGAAGATGATCGTGTGCAGGTGCTGCGTTTTGGCAGCCATGTGGTGCCTTTGTTCCGACGTCCCTTGCGCGCCACCGCGCGGGTACGCGAAGCGATGCGCGAACTGGCCGACACGATTGCAGCCGACCTGGGCGGAACCGAAATCGGCAAGGCCCTGGATCGTGCTCTCGACGGTCTGGAATCCGGCCAGCCCGGGCGTTCGCGCGCCATCATTTTGATCACGGACGGCGCAGTCCAACCTGACGCTCTGAAGGCCGCACAAGAACGTGCCTTCAACTGCGGCGTGCGGATTTTCGTGGTCGCAGTTGGCAGCAGCGCCGGTGTCGATGTCCTGGCTCCATTGGCCGAAACCACTTTTGGTCGGCTGGAACGCGCGGTTCCAGCCGAGCCCATCGAAGCCGCCGTACTGCGCCAGTTCCACCGTGCCCGTCAGATCTGTCCGCTTGGCATGAAAGTCGACTGGGGTGCAGACTGGGATGATGGATCCAGCCAGTTGCCTACGCCCATGCTTTATCCGGGTGATGCCACCACCATCGTGGCTTTTTTCCCGGATGCCCGGGCTCGCACCGTGCGGTATGAACTTGAAACGGCGTACAGATCGACCGCGCTGACAACAGGTACCGCCACACTTGATCCGGCCCGCCGCGCCTGGGCTGGGCAACAGGCTTATGCCCACGCCACGACGGCTTCCGAGCGTGAAGAGCTGGCGCTGCGTTACGGCCTGATCACCCAGGAAACCTCCGCCGTACTGGTTCGGCCACGCGCAGACGGCGAAAAGGTCGAGGGCCTACCCGTGGTGACGCAGGTTTCGCACATGCTGCCGCACGGCATGCTGGCCAGCAGTCGCGTTGCATTTGCCTTGCACAAGCACCTGCCAACTCCAGCGCCAGCAGCCTATCTGGACACCCCAAGATTCATGAGGAAATCATTTGCACACGATGATTTTCAAAAATCCGATCTTCGCTATCAATTGGAGGCTGGTTTCCTCGACGACAAGCGTATCAAAGCCATACGCTACGCCTTGCGCCAGGCGCTGGAGACCCTGCTTCTGGCTAATGGCTCGATGCCTTTCCGCTACACGCGCCTGCTCGCAGCGCTGGATCCTGCTCTGCACCAGGATGTCGATCACTGGCTGAGGCTGAAAGGCTGGACTCTGGACACTGCTCAGGAGGCAGCCCGGCTGTTGCTGGAACTAATGGATGAAGGCGTCGGCGCTGCACTAGCCGATGAGGACGAGGCTCGCATTTCCGCCCTGGCCTGGGGCCAGGAAATCATGGAATGATCGCACACGCCCAAGGGTGGTTCAGGCCAGCGCAAATCTCGTTCCGTATCCTGAGGCTCAGCTTCACCTGATTAGCCCTGACATTCAGCTGATGCCTCAGCTTAGATTGGCTCTGGCTCGTCATTCCCGCATGCTTTTAGCGGGAATCCAGCGGCTTGGCTTTTGCTGTGACGGTATCGGGAAGCAAAGGCACTGGATGACCAGCCCTGCGGCTGTTAAAAACCCTGCCTTCGCAGGAATGACGAGCTGAGGATCAGGGCTAATCAGGCAGCTTCATGCGCTGATTCACGCCACAACCAGGCAAGGTCCTGTGTTCTCCACCGGCAGGCCACCTTGCATTCGGTATTGATGGTGACGGCTTGATACGCTTTTCTTCAGAAAGTCACCCTCTTGCCATCGCATAATGATCGGCTTTTATTGCTCCCGGAACCGAGATGATCCTGCGCAACCAGCCCGATGAAACGGTCGAAATCTGCGACCAGGAAGCCGCCGTAGCCATGGTGGCACGCATCGTCAGCGACGCCCGCAGCCGGATCTGGATTCGGGCCCATCATCTCGAACCCTGGCTATTCGACCACCGCGATGTCATGGATGCGCTGCGTTGGGTAACTTCCAGCAAGGACGACCTGCAGGTACAGGTACTGCTGCACGACGCCACCGCCATCCACGCCTGCAGCACATGCTTCCTGAAACTGGCCTGGGAACATCCCGCAACCATCCTGTTCCGCACGACGGCGGAAACCTGCGCCGAAACACCTGCGGGACTGGTCGCCAACGACATTGGCGGCTACTACGAACGCCCCGATACCGATTCCCTGGACGGCACTGCCTGCGTCCTTTCGCGCACGCGCATCCTCGGCCTGAGCCAACGGTTCCGGAAAGCCTGGGAGAACGCGCAGACGCTAGCCATGGATCGCATTCACACGGCATAAGGCCCAGCAGCAACCGCGATATCGGACGAATCAAGGCCTCACTGTAACTACTTTCTACTACACTGAAAAACAAGATCGCGTGATATTACAAGCCTCCGCCCCCGCAACCTTTGGCCAAGTAATCCTCGATATACCCTAGCTGCTGGGCCATGATCTTTCGCGTCCAGGCCGGTCCATGTCCATAATCGGCAATAGAATGATAAATCAAGGTTTGTTTGGCCTGCTTCGCCTTGTCAACAAACCAACGCGACTGCTCGATAGGTACCGTCTGATCACGCTCGCCGTGAAAAACCATCAAAGGCATTGTCAGACTACCCGCTTCATCCAATGGATTCAGGCCATCCACAGTGGGGGCCTGTGCCTGTCGAAAGAATGGGTTGGTATAGAAGCGCGCCCAAATACGCTTGATATCGGAAACACCTGCCCCGGCAATCGCACACTTGTAGACGTCAGCAGGACGCACAGAGGCAGCAAATGCCGCATAACCGCCATATGAAAAACCAAAAATGGCGATGCGCCCAGCTTGCGCCACTTTCTGGTCAATCAGCCATTTGGCCCCATCATCCTTATCGTCCTGCATTGCCCGGCCCCATTGCGCATCACCCGCCATCCAAAGTTTACGACCCCAGCCTGCGGAGCCTCTGTATTGAGGTCGCAAAACCGCATTGCAACGCGATGCCAGTAACGGCACCCACATGGAGCTATCGAAGTCCATGGTGTCTCGCGCCCAAGGCCCTCCATGGGGATGTACGACAGCAGGCCACGGACCCGTACCGCACAGATCAACGCTAGGTTTTGTCAAGAATGCAGGAATATCCACGCCATCGCGGGCCTTGTAATACACCAGCGTTGTACTGCCAAATGTGCGTGGATCAATCTGTGGATAACCTTTAGCCAGCAGGGTCAGCATCCCCTTACTAAACAGATAATACTCTTCTGGCGTAGCAGAGCCACTTACGCCAAGCAGAACAGTTGAGAAGTCTCGTGAATACCCAATAATCTGGTAATTCTTTTCAACTGGGTAATTAATCACCGCTTCTTGACCCGTTGCTGGGTCAACCAATCGCAATTCGGAATCAGCAATCCTCAGCGCCTGCTTCAACCCAGCGTCAAGCGAGAGCAGTTGTGGTGAAGTCCACTGCACATCATTGCCACGCGGACCTTCATATTCGACGCCGATCAATTCACCCAGACCATTGGCGGTAACGGCATAAGGATTAACTAGCACACCAGTCGCATTGAAGAACTTGTGCTGAAACAAAATTTCTTTCTTCTTTCGCGCACTGACGTCATATTCATAGATGACGGACTTGTCCTGTCCTTCATTGCTAATCAGGAAGGCTATATTTGGATCACTGCTAAAACCGGCAACAACTATATGATCCCGATCTTTTACATAGGAACGGAAGTGTTCTTCCCATGCGCCACTGACAGGGTTCCTGAATTCTGCAGCGATATAGGCACCGTTGCTGTCCTGCTTCTGCTGCGCGCGCGCGCGAAGTACGCCATCCAAGTCAGTCACGTAGCCTGCCACATGTTCCTCGGTCATCTGCACTCGCTGGGAAGTAAAGTCATGCAGATTCACCTTGTAGACGTCTCCCGCTTCACTGCCGATATTGTTGACGACCAGAATATGATTCGGGTCGTTGGGCAGTGGATCCAGTACTGATGGGCTGGTTCGTGCCTGTGCCAACTGTTCGGCACGACTCTTGGCACGTGGCAACGGCAACGGCTCCCTCCAATCCTTGCCTTCCAGATCGGTGATCATCAGCTTGCTCAGGAAAGTCTTGTACACGCGGTCCGTGCGCAAATCGTATGGTTGCCACAGATTGACTGCCAAACGATCATTCTTGATAAAGACCACGCTGGAGATCTTCATTCGGGCGGAACCGATCAACACTGGTGGCTTGTCCAAGGCTTCGGTATCCCACACCGCAATCACCCGATCTTCTCCGTCCGCTTGCAGAGCAGCGATATGTCGACCATCGGGCGACAAAGTGAAGCTGGCATATTGCGGAAAAGCAGCCAACTGTTCAATACTCGGACGCTGTGGCGTGGCAGCCAATAGCACATTCGCTGACAAGACCAGAGCCAGGGCCAAAAAGGTGATGGACATACGCTTCATGGGAGACAATCCGGAAATCTTTAGTCGATACCTTTAGGGTACAACATTACGGGTGCAAAGTTCTGAGACCCTTTCCCGGTGACATACAACGACAATTTCGCTACTAGCTGCTTCGCAACACATAAAAAACCGCCGCTCTTAAGAGCGGCGGTTAGATGGTGCAACAAAACAATCAGCTTAGAAGTTCTTGGTGACGTTCATGAAGTACGTTCTGCCAAGGAAATCATAACCACTGTAGAGCAACGCATTACCGTAGCCTGCAATGGCCGACGAGACCATCGGCGGGCTCTTGTTCTCGAGATTTCTAACACCACCGGTAAGCGACCAAGTGTCACCACGATACTGGATTGATGCGCTGTGCAAGAAGTAATCATCCACATCCATCTTATAGTAGGGACGGTAGTCAAGGTCTTGCGCGTCATACCATGCATATTCGTTAGTACTGTCTACCCAGTCCATGCCGTATCGGAACAGCCAGTTGCGCCATGAATAGGCCACGTCCAAGTTACCGGTCAAGTCAGGTGCATAATACCGATCATTGCTATCACGCATCGGATCGTCCGGGAAGGTCTTGCCGGACTGCTCCAGGAAATGCGTGACCTGTGCAGTGGCGCGCAGCGTACCTTCGCCAATATCGTGTGAATAACGCAAGGTGAAGTCCCAACCACGCACCTTATCGACGGCGACGTTCACATACCCTGAAGTCACGGCCAAGCCACCATTGGCATTACGCGTTACCAGATTGCAATAGCCATTACGCGCGGCGAAGTCACCCGGTGTACTGTTGTAGCACAGCGACAGGATCTGCGCTCCGCTCAGACGAGCGACGCCGTTGTCCACCTGCACATCATAGTAGTCAGCCGCAAATGACAAATTACCGAACCACTCCGGAAACTCCGGCTGGAAGATGACACCAGCCGTCCGCGCCTTGGAGGTTTCCGCTGACAGGCCAGTTTCGGCACCGCCACGCTGCGCCACCTGGATGGAACTGGTCTGCTGGAAGTCGCCTGGCAGACCCTCGGAGGCACAGTTAGCACTACGCGGATCGCCAGCTGGACGTGAGCCCCAGTCGTTACACGGATCGCCCGAGGAGGCAGTAAATCCCGTAGTTGCGCCCAGGAATTGTTCAAACAGTGCAGGAGCACGGTAAGAGGTACCGTACGAGGCACGCAGTGAAACCCAGTTCACCGGGGTATACAACAGACCCAGCTTATAGGTGGTGTCATCACCATAGGAATCATAGTCAGTCCAACGGCCAGAGGCATTGAGCGACAGCTCTTCTGCACCCTTTACGCCCATCAACAGCGGCACCTCAATCTCGGCATACACTTCCTTGACTGCATCCTTGCCGCGCGTGATTTGCGAAGAGGTCAAGCCATACAGATTACTTGCGACGGAGTTCGGATCCGGGGTGTCGTCGATCTCGGAACGACGGTACTCTGCACCAACGGCAGCCATGACAGTGCCGTGCGGCATATCGAACAGTGGACCGTTGACGCCAAAGGTAACCGTATTTTCCTTGTACAGCGTGTTGCCATAGGTCGGACGGAAGATGTAGTTGACCCAATTCTGCGGCAGATTGCCGCCGACAACAGCACTGCTCAGTGCAGGTGCAGCCACACAGCCATCAGAGGCGTCACGACAAACAAAGCCACCGTTGCCATCGGAGACCACATCCAGACTACGCGCATAGCGATCGGTGAGGAAGGATTCGATCATGTAATCGGCATCGGAACGCGCCGTGCTGACGGAAAAATCGTAATTCCACGACGGACCCAGATCACCACGGATGCCAGCAGTGGCGCGGTGGAAGTCCACGGTCTGTTCGTTGTGATAATTGCCAAAGCCGATAAAGGCACGTACGCCAATCGGCAAGCCGTTGGTCGAACCATCCGCAGGCGGTCCAGCCAGCACGAAGTCGCGCATCGATTCAGGCAGCAATGGACTCCCTGTTGCATAGTCGAGCGACAACTGCCGATAGCCAAGCTGGCTGGATTCACGACGGTGAACCAACAATTCGTAGTACAGTTCAGTACTGCCACCCGCCAGATCGAGACCACCCTGCAAGAAGCCGGTGTAGTTGGTCGTAGGCGAAATCAGAGATTCGTTCAACATGCGCGGATCGAAGGTATCACGGCTGTAATAATCCACACCCTCGTACCCAGCCAAACCTTCAGTAATACTGGAGTTGGGGCGCCAGCGATTGTAGATCCCCATGCCGGGAGGCTGTCCTCCATCCCCTATGCCCGGAAGATTCGGGGTGCCGATAGTGTTGATGGTGACGCCACCTGCATCCAGCCCCCAGCACTTGTACATGCCGGTGACAGGGTCAATATAGTCTTCAGACCCATAGGTACCATCCGGATTGAGGCCGTAGTACTCACGCGGACAATCGCTGGCCCAACCCCGTTCACCGACAGCCAATCCGTTGCGGCGGTAGACTTCAAGCGAACCGGAAATGTGCCAGTTGTCACCAGTCTTGCCAGTCATGAAGCCCCAGCGGGTTTCATCGCCACCACCATGCTCGGTGGCGTTGTGAGAGAATTCAAAGGTGCTGCCATCGACCTTCTTGCGGGTAAGGATATTCACCACGCCAGCCACGGCATCGGAACCATAGATGGACGAAGCGCCGTCCTTCAGAATCTCCACATGGTCCACCATGATGTTGGGCAGTACGTTCAAGTCAGTGGAACCGACCGCGCCACGCGAACCAGCGGGAGAGACACGTCTGCCGTTGAGCAGAAGTAGGGTACGAGTCGGACCCAGACCGCGCAAGGATAGCGTGTTCACACCAGGACCACCGTTGACTACGTAACCACCGTAGATGTTGGTGATCTGGTCGGAACCGCCCGTGACGGCATTGCTTTGCAGTACGCCGGCTGTCGAAGCAAAGCCAGCAAGCGTTGCTTCTTCGCGATTGATGACCTGTACTGGCGAGGGGGAGTTGAAGGTGGAGCGCTCGATGCGAGAGCCGGTAACCACGACCGTATCCAGTTTTTCAATGTTCTGGCTGTCAGAACCTTTCTGTTGCGTTGTGGCTTCTTCGTCGCCCTGATCCTGCGCAAATACAGCACCGGCAGGCAACGCCAAAGACATAGCAAGCGCTAGTGCAAGCGCCAGCTTGTTATGGGAATACGTACGTTTAGACATATAATTACCCTTGTAGTATCAATTAGTTGCCGAATCATTTCGGCTTTAACACATGCAGGCAACACCGAAAGCATAGCTGACTTTAACAAAATTTCAACAGAAACGCCAGCAAGCAGCAAAGCACATCCGTGTGAGCATGTCGCTGTTATCTCGACACTGCCCCTACTTCGTAACCGGCGCATCATTGCCGTGCGGAATCAGCGTCTCCATCACGTGATCCACATAGGCCTCGAACTCGGCCTGCTGCAGGCGCGGTTGACGCAATTGCAGGGAAAGTTGCAAAAACCCGACATAAGCGGCGTAGGTCAAATGGGCACGGTGTTGGGCTTGACTCCTGACCATGCCGACCTGGCGAAAGGCCAGGGTCAGGTAGTCGAGCCGGCGTTTGGATACGCGTTGCATCACCGGCTGCACGATCGGATGGTCAAGCGCCTTGAGCAATTCCGAGTAGATCACGTGCGAACGCACCTCATGGGCGACCTTGCGAAACAGCTCGCGCATGCGCTGGCGCGGGTCGGTGATGGCTTCCAGTTGGGCGAACACGTCTTCAAGCTCACCCTGCTCCCAGCTTTCCAGGGCAGCTTGCAACAAGGCATCACGGGAAGGGAAATGCCAGTAGAAGCTGCCTTTGGTCACGCCCAGACTGCGAGCCAGAGGTTCCACTGCCACGGCGGCCACGCCTTCTTCGGCAATCACATCGAGGGCGGCCCGAGCCCAGTCGTCGGCACTCAGGCGACTGCTGCGCTCGGGTTTGGCGGTGACGGCTGCATTCATGGATGTAGACCTGATGGGAACAAAGGCGCATCTTGCCATGTGGGCTTGCATGCGCAGGCGCCGTCGTGAAGATCACGACCATACGCAAGCGTATTGACAAGTCTATACCTTGGAAAGATACTGGCCCGTATGGTAACGCATGTTTCTGTCATCTCACAGGTCGAAGCCCCGACGCCCCAGGAGCCGCTGGCTCGCGAGCACTTCCCAGGCGCGGCTTCCCGATCACAGATGCTGTTCGCACATGGCTTCGGACAGACCCGACTGGCCTGGAAGCAGGCCGCCACACGCCTGGCAGTGCAAGGGTTCACCGGCACCACGTTTGATGCCCGCGGGCATGGTGAAAGCCGTTGGAACCGGCCCGATGAGCCTTATGAAATGAGCCAGTTCACCGACGACCTGGCGCGCCTGGCTCGCGTCCAGCAGTCCCCGCCCATCCTGGTGGGAGCCTCGATGGGCGGCTTGCTCGGCCTGTTCGTGCAAGGCCAGGCCATGGCTCAGGCGCAGCCACCGCCGTTCCGGGCCCTGGTGCTGGTAGACATCACCCCGCGCTGGGAAACCCGAGGTGTGGAACGCATCCTGGGCTTCATGACGGCTCATCCGCTGGGCTTTGCCAATCTCGACGAAGCCGCCGATGCCATCGCCGCCTATCTGCCCCATCGCAGCCCGCGCAAGTCTCCGGAAACACTGCAAAAGCTGCTGGTGCGCGGGAATGATGGACGCTGGCGTTGGCATTGGGACCCGCGCCTGATCGATTCCATCGGTCGGCGCGGCGAAGAACTGCAGGAAACCTTGCTCGATGCTGCCCGTCGCATCACGGTTCCGACCCTGCTGATCAGCGGCGGCCGCAGCGAACTGGTCACTGAAGCCCAAGTCGAGGAATTCCTTGAACTGGTGCCACATGCCCATCATGTATGTCTACCCAAGGCGACACATATGGTGGTAGGTGACGACAATGACGCATTTACTCAAACCATTCTTGGTTTCATAAAAGCCCTGCCATCCGGCCAGGCCCACTCCGAAGGAGGCTCGTCATGAGTATTGTTCTACCGTTTCTCGCCCTGATGCTGGCTGGAGCGATTGCCGCCTACTGGCGCACCACGCTCAAGGCCTGGACGATCCTCAGTCTGGCTGGTCTGGCTCTGGCTCTGGTGCTGAAAGCCAGTGTCGTGGCCACGATCATCGCCGCCGTGGTGTTTGCCGTCATCGCCGTGCCGCTGCTGCACGTGGAACTGCGTCGACGCAAGATCACCGCACCGCTGCTGCGGGTTTTCACGCGCATGTTGCCGACTCTGTCGGAAACCGAACAGACCGCACTGGATGCCGGCACCGTCGGCTTTGAAGGTGAGCTTTTTTCCGGCATGCCCGACTGGAAAGCCCTGCTGGCTCAGCCCAAGCCCCTGCTGACGGCGACCGAGCAAGCCTTCCTTGATGGTCCGGTCGAGACCGCCTGCCAGATGAGCAATGACTGGGACATCACCCACGTGCGCGCCGATCTGTCACCCGAGGTCTGGCAGTTCCTTGGTCAGCACAAGTTCTTCGGCATGATCATTCCGAAGGAATACGGCGGCCTGGGCTTTTCCGCCAGTGCCCATGCCCAGGTGATCGCCAAGCTGGCTTCCCACTCGGCGGTGCTGTCTTCCACCGTGGGCGTACCCAACTCGCTGGGGCCGGCCGAGCTTATCCTCGAATACGGCACCGACGAGCAGAAAAACCATTACCTGCCGCGTCTGGCTGATGGTCGTGAAATTCCCTGTTTCGCCCTGACCGGCCCACTCGCCGGCTCCGACGCCACTTCCCTGCCCGACTACGGCACCGTCTGCGAAGGCGAATGGAACGGGGCCAAGGTCTTGGGTGTACGCCTTACCTTTGACAAGCGTTACATCACCCTGGCCCCGGTCGCCACCGTGATCGGTCTGGCTTTCCGCCTCTACGATCCTGACGGTCTGCTCGGCGACACCGTCGATCGCGGCATCACCCTGGCACTGATGCCACACGACACCCCGGGCCTGGATATCGGCCGCCGGCACATGCCTTTGAACTGCACCTTCCAGAATGGTCCGGTGCGGGGCAAGGATGTGTTCCTGCCACTGTCGGCCCTGATCGGTGGTGAGGACTACATCGGTCACGGCTGGCGCATGTTGGTGGAATGTCTGTCGGTAGGTCGTGGCATCACCCTGCCTTCGACCGCAGCCGGCGGCATGAAGGCTGGTGCTTTGGTAACCGGCGCTTATGCCCGCATCCGCAAGCAATTCGGCTTGTCCGTGGGCCGTTTTGAAGGTGTCGAGGAAGCCCTGGCCCGCATCGCTGGCAACGCCTACAGCGGCAGCGCCCTGTCGGAAGCCACGGCCGCGGCCATTGATCGCGGTGAAAAGCCTGCCGTGGCTACCGCCATCGCCAAATACCACTGCACCGAAAAAGGTCGCGAGGTGGTGCGTGACGTGATGGACGTGATCGGCGGCAAGGGCATCATCCTTGGGCCGCGGAACTTCGCCGGCCGCAACTGGCAGGCCGCGCCAATTTCGATCACGGTGGAAGGCGCCAATATCCTTACCCGCTGCCTGATGATCTTCGGTCAGGGCGCAATCCGCTGTCATCCCTGGGTGCTCAAGGAAATCCAGGCCGCCCACAACAACGACGTGGAAGCCGGGCTGGAGGCCTTCGACCACGCCTTGTTCAGTCATATCGGTTTTGCCATCTCCAATGCCGTACGCAGCCTGGTGCTGGGTCTGACCGGTGCCAGCATCGGCAAGGTGCCAGGTGATTCCTATACCCGTCGCTACTATCGCAAGCTCAGTCGGTATTCGGCCAACCTGGCTTTGGTGGCGGATGTGTCGATGCTGACCCTGGGCGGCAAGCTCAAGTTCAAGGAACGCCTGTCGGCACGCCTGGGCGATGTCCTCAGCCATCTGTATATCGCCAGCGCCATGCTCAAGCGGTATGAAGACCGCGAGCGTCCGACCGGTGATCGGCCACTGCTGGCCTGGGCTTTCCACGACTCGGCCCACAAGATCGAAATGGCCCTGTCCGAGGCCCTGCGCAATTTCCCGGTGCGTCCGGTTGGCTGGATGCTGTGGCTGCTGGTGTTCCCATGGGGCCGGCGTGCGCATGCGCCAGGTGACCGCTTGGGTCATCGCGTCGCCGCGGTACTGCTCAATCCCTCGGAAGCCCGCGATCGCCTGGGTGCCGGTGCTTTCCTGACTCCGTGCGAGAACAATCCTGGCGGGCGCATCAACGCTGCCTTGCCCAGGGTCATCGCCGCCGAGCCGGTGGAACGCAAGTTCCTCAAGGCCATCAAGACCGGGCAGATCGAAGCCCTGGACCCGGATGCGCGCCTGCAGGAAGCGCAGATCAAGGGCCTCTTGAGCGCCGAAGAAGTGGAGATCCTCAAGGAACTCAACGAGCTCACCCTGGATGCCATCAGCGTGGATGACTTCGACCCCGCCGAGCTGGTCGCAGCCAGTTACGCCAAGCAGCAAGGCGAGGACAAGAAAAAACGCAGCGCCGCCTGAATCCGGGCCAGCGCATCACCCAACGACGGGGCATGAGTTTTCATGCCCCGTCGACGTTTGCGGCACTACATTTCGCGGCAAACAGGCTCAGGTCAGTAGCAGCATCGGGCGATCCAGGCTCAGCATGGACGCGGGTATCGGTTCGTGGATTGGTGATCGCACTTTTTCCGGCCGACAAGCCGATGGCCGCTTTTCCCCGTTCACACCGTATCCCACTTGATGGCTTCAAGACATCAGGGCAACTGCTGCCTTGAAGCATCCGCACCCGTTCCTGATCTACTCACCTGAAAATCACCTCAAATACATGATTTTCAAGAATTATCGCAAGGAATCCGCAGCATGAACCGACTCGGTGGCCCTCTAATCCTCGGCGCCATGCTGGCTCTTGGCAGCCCTGCACTGGCGCAGGACAATCCTGGTCAGACCGATGCAATCCTGGTCTTCGACGCCTCGGGTTCCATGTGGGGCCAGATCGATGGCACCAACAAGATCGTCATCGCCCGCGATGTGGTTGCCAACCTTCTCAATGACCTGCCTGACAACCAGCGCCTGGGTCTGATGGCTTACGGGCATAACCGCAAGGGCGACTGCAACGATATCGAAATGCTGGCCCCGGTCGGCACCGATCGCGATGCCATCCGCTCGGCCGTGATGGGCTTGAATCCCAAAGGCATGACGCCAATGACGGCCGCCGTGCAACAAGCTGCCGAGCAGCTTCGCTTCACCGAGCACAAGGCCACCGTGATCCTGGTTTCCGACGGTGAGGAAACCTGTCACGCCGATCCATGTGCCGCCGTGGCTGCGCTGGAAAAACTGGGCGTGGACCTGACCGTGCATACCGTCGGTTTTGGTCTGGAAAGTGCCGAAGCGCAAGCGGCTACCCGACAACTGAAATGCATTGCCGAAGAAACCGGCGGCCGCTTCCATACCGCAGCCAATGCCAGAGAGCTGCAATCAGCGTTGGCTGATGTCGGCAGCGCCTTGACGCAAACGCCACAACCGCCACCGGCATCAAGCATTCGCTTGTTGGCCACCGACGACGAAGGTGGCCCGGAAATCGAAGGCGGCCTGAGCTGGTCCATTCGCGAGGCCAGCGGCGGTGACGTCGTATATGAAGAAAACGATGTCGGTTCCTTGCGCCTTGAAATTGCCCCCGGTCTGAAAACCGTGGAGGTGCGGCGATTGTCCGATGGAGCTACCGCCAGTGCGACTTTCAATCCGGCTCAAACCCTGGAGCTGACATTGCCCATCGTGCTGGATTACAGCGCCAGCCTGGAGGCCCCAACGACAGCCAAGGCCGGTGAAACCATCACGGTACAGTGGACCGGACCTGGCTATGACACCGACTACATCAGCGTCAACGACCCGGATACGGTTTCAACCCACCACAGCCACATCAATTACACCTACACCGAAAAGGGCAATCCGCTGCAACTGGT
>CAYRJS010000005.1:4236-11574 GCA_964424535.1 uncultured Aquimonas sp. | reverse complement strand
CACAGCCACATCAATTACACCTACACCGAAAAGGGCAATCCGCTGCAACTGGTGATGCCGCCAGATGCCGGCACCTACGAAGTCCGCTACGTACAGAACCAGGATTTTGTAGTGCTGGCGAAGCAGACGATCAACCTGACCCCGGTCACGGCCACGTTGAGCGCACCCGATCACGGAACGGCAGATTCCACGATCGAAGTGTCATGGACCGGGCCGGATTATCCGGCTGATTACATCAGCATCAACGCGCCGGATGTCATCTCGACCCACCACAGCCACGTCAGCCACGCTTATACCGAAGATGGCAGCCCATTGACCCTGCAACTGCCAGAACAACCTGGCACCTACGAGATCCGCTACGTGCAAGAACAAGGCTTCCGCGTCCTGGCCAGGCAGATCATCACCGTGACGGCCCAGTAAGGGCGAAACGCAAGATTGCCGATACGCTGTGGAATCATCTCCTCTGGCTCGACCTTCGCCCGCCAGAGGAGAGATTCCTGAGCGAGAAAACAGAGGCGAGGCATGAATCTTCACCTTGCCCGCCAACCTTGCAGCAAGGCACCGCCAGGTTGATCAGACGCCGATATCCTCGCGCCACAGTTCAGGCTTCTCGCGCAGCATGCGGGCCATGAGTTCGATGCACTCGGGATCGTCGAGCACGGTCAGTTCCACACCCCGGCTGCGCAGCAGGTCTTCCTCGCCCATGAAGCTGCGATTCTCGCCGATCACCACGCGCGTGATGCCGTACAGCAGGATCGTCCCCGAACACATGGAACACGGTGACAAGGTGGTGTAAAGGGTGCACTGGCGATAGACCGCAGCCGTTTGTCGGCCAGCATTTTCAAAGGCATCCATTTCCCCGTGCAGGATCGGGCTGCCGTTCTGTACCCGCCGATTGTGGCCGCGGCCGATGATGCGACCTTCATGCACGATCACCGAACCGATCGGGATGCCGCCCTCATCCCAGCCGAGTCGGGCTTCTTCAATGGCGGCCTGCATAAAGGGATCATGGTTCATGGTTTTGCCTCCGCTGGTTCGTTTTCAGTGCGCGCATAGTAGGGCTTGCTGCCGGTGGAGTGGTCGGTGACATCGCGTACTCCGGTAATGCCGGGCACCTTGGCCATCAAGGTCTTTTCGACGCCGTTGCGCATGGTCAGCTCGACCATGCCGCAACCATGGCAGCCACCGCCAAAGCGCAGCAGCACCACACCATCCTCGTTGACCTGCACCAGCCGCGCCTTGCCGCCATGCATGGCCAGTTGCGGATTGACCATGGAATCAAGCACGAAGCGCACCCGTTCAACCAGGCTGGCATCGCCCGTGGGGATCTCGCCCTTGATACGCGGGGCGCGAATATTGAGCTGGCCACCTACCGGCGAGGGTTCAAAGTCGATCTTCGCGTCTTCGAGAAACGGCAAGCTGGGCCGATGCACGTACAGGCGCACACCGGGGAAGTCGAAATACTGTTCACTGCCATCCAGGTCGGATGCCTCGCAGAACTCCAGGCGCACATCACCGGATGCGGTCCCGCCATCCACGGCGGACAAATGGATACCCACGGCATCCTCGCCCTGGCTTTCAAGCAGGCGGCGGAAATAACCCTGGGCGGAGGCGGTGATCTCGATCATGGAAGCGGACAACGATATCGACCTGGTCATTGTACCGTTTCAACCCGGCAAGACCGCTCAAACAGCCTTCTCCGACTTATCACCGCGCGCGGTATGATTCAGGCCAAGGAGGCCACCATGTCAACACTTGCAACCCTTGCTGCACGATCCTGCCAGCCTTTGCGCGGGGCCGAGCACCGCATCAATCCCGCAACCGCACGCCAACACCTGACTGAATTGCCAGGCTGGGAGTTGGTCGAGGACGGTCAGGCGATCCGGCGCCAATTCGATTTTTCCGATTACTACCACACCATGGCGTTTGTGAACGCGCTGGCTTTCATGGCCCACCGTCAAGACCACCACCCGGATCTGGGCGTGCACTACAACCGCTGCGTGGTGCGCTATTCCACCCATGATGTTGGTGGCCTGTCGGACAACGACTTCATCTGCGCCGCCAAGGTCTCCCTGCTGGCAGGCGACACGGATTGACCTTGTCGCGACACGCCATCCGCCTGGTTCTGGCCGGTTTGCTGGTCATCCTGGGCCTGTGGCTGCTGTCGCAACTCACCGTGGCCACCTGGCTGGCGCAGGAGGCGGATCGGCGCGAGCAGGACTGGTCTCGGGGAATTTCACCCTGGCGCTGGGATTTTGCCGATCCCGCCAGCGTGGTGCGCTCGGGCAGCCACGGCCTGACCGAGACCGACACCACCACCGATGGCTTGGATCTGTACATCCCCGCCGATGGTGTGGCCAGCCTGTCCCTGGCCTTGCACGATGACTGGCTGGATCCTGCCGCGCTGAACCGGGTGCGGGTCGAGCTGGACAGCGAGATGGCGCTGGATCTGATGCTGATCTCGCTCCAACCCACCACAACCTGGCTGCAGCAGACCTTGCCCGCCGGACATCATGCCGTTGAACTGCCGCTGGATCCGGAATTGGTCTCGCCTCCGATCCATGGCCTGCTGTTGCGGATCGAATCCAGCCCTGGCGCTCGGGTGCAGTTGCAGCAACTGGCCTGGTTGGGACCGGCATGTACCACTTCGGAAAGCTGCAAACATCGACGCACAGCCGCTCCCCACTTCATCACCCCCGAACCCCTGCTGGCCTGGCGCGATCAGGAGCGCGCCCGTCAGCCTGCCGTGGCGGTGGAAGCCGGTGGCGGGTTCGGCACTGCTGGGCGCTGGCTGGCTCGGCATTTGCCACCCTTGTCCGGACCTGGTCTGTTGATGCTGGCCTTGCCGCCACTGGGCTTGCTGGTGTTTGCCCTGGCTCGGCGTCTGGGCATCATCCGATCCAGGCTCCACCCACGACAGACGATCCTGCCTCTGGTTTTGGGCCTGGGTCCGGCATGGGTATTGCTGCTGGCCGGCTGGCCAGAACGCGATACCCCCGTTTCGATTGGCTTGCTGCTGATCCTGGGCCCGCTGGCCTTGGCCTGCCTGCCGGTGCCGGAAACGCCGCGATGGCACTGGTTCGGGGATCGTCGGGCCTGGAGCACGGCCCTGATCTTCACCCTTCTGGCCATGGCTGTGACCTGGCCTTTGCATGGGCTGCCACGATCCACCGATACCGTGCCGGGGTTGTGGCCCTATCCGGCCTGGGCCTTGGTGCAGCAGTGGTTGTTGCTGGTCGTCATCATGCCTCGGCTACGGCGGCGGCTGCCGGATATCCGCTCTGCAGCTCTGGCCGGTGGCCTGGTGTTCGCCCTGCTGCATGCACCCAATTTCGGCTTGATGCTGTTCACCTTTGCCGGCGGCACCGCTTGGGCCTGGCTGGGTCAACGGCATCGGGCCTTGCTGCCGCTGGCCTGCAGCCATGCTGCTCTTGGCCTGTGGCTGCTGTATGTGGCTCCGCCCCTGCTGCTGCGCTCGGCGGAAATCGGTGGGCGCTACCTGATGTTGCCCTGAACCCTTGGCATAGTCCCACGCGGAATGCTTGCGGCAGTGCAACATCGTTTCTAAACTGGCCGGCGATGACCGCTTTCCCCAGTTTGGAGCCCGCTGTGCAACTCAACGTCCTCAAGGCCAAGATCCACCGCGCCCGTGTCACCCATGCCGAACTTCATTACGAAGGCTCTTGCGCCATCGATGGCGCCCTGCTGGAAGCCAGTGGCATCCGTGAGTACGAGCAGATCCACATCTACGACGTCGACAATGGTGAGCGCCTGGTGACCTACGCAATTCGCGCCGAAGAAGGCAGCGGCATCATTTCCCTCAACGGCGCTGCCGCCCATCGCGCCAAGGTCGGTGATCTAGTCATCATCTGCGCCTATGGCGTGATCGACGAAGCCGCCATGGCCCAGCACAAGCCAACCTTGGTTTACGTCGATGCCGACAACCGCGTGGCCCGCATCGGCAACCAGATTGCGGTCCAGGCCGCCTGATACCGGCCTGCGAGCATGACCACAGACTTCGCTCCGGCTCCGGACTGGCAGGTCGAGCGCTGGTTCAATACCGACCAGGACCTGAGCCTTGCAGCCTTGCGCGGCAAGGTCGTGGTGCTGGAAGCCTTTCAGATGCTGTGCCCGGGTTGCGTCTCCCACGGTCTGCCGCAGGCCCAGCGCATCCAGGCCGTGTTCCCAGCCGAACAGGTCGCGGTGATCGGTCTGCATACCGTCTTTGAACACCATGCCGCGATGACGCCGGTGGCCCTGGAAGCCTTTCTGCACGAATACCGCATCGATTTTCCCGTGGGCGTGGACCGACCCGGGCAACAGGATCCGATCCCGCAGACCATGCGCGCCTATGGCCTGCGCGGCACTCCCAGCCTGTGCCTGATCGATGCCCAGGGCCGTCTGCGTCACCAGCACTTTGGCCAGGTCGAAGACCTGGTGGTCGGAGCCCAGATCGCCGCCTTGATGCTTGAAGCCCGGCATCCGCCCGCTTCCTGATTCCGGTCAGATCAATTCGATCCGGGCCATGGCAAGCTGGCCCCTGATGGATCGAGGATTTCCCATGACCCAACCCACGATCGATATCGATGGCAGCCTGGTGGCAGAACACCTGCACCTGGAGGTTGCGGAATTTCGTCGTCTGATGGCCGATGGCAAGATCACGGTGCTGTGTGAACGCGGTACCGGGGATGATGTCGGACGCTGGCGCGCCAGCTTCTATTACGGTGGCCATCGCGCCCGCTTTATCGTCGACGACCAGGGAAAAATCCTGGGCAGCTAGTGTGGTGTCCAAAAGGTAGTGCGGTCACGTCGCTCGTCCAGACTCGTCCGGTAACGGTATCATCGTGCCGTCGGGCGCAAGGGAGCACCGTCATGACACTACTGTTTTTGGCATTACTGGCCGGCGCCATTGGCTGGGGCGTATTCGCCTTCAATCGTCTGGTCCATCTGCGCAACCAGGTGCGCACAGCCTGGGCTGATATCGACGTGCAACTGCAGCGACGGCATGACCTGGTACCCCAACTGGTCGAAATCACCCGGGGCTATGCCGCGCACGAAAAGACCACACTGGAGACAGTGACGGAATTGCGCAACAAGGCCCGTGCCGCCCACGGCGCCAGCCGCCAAGGCCAGGTGGAAACCGCGCTGGAACAGGCCTTGGGACGACTGCTGGCCCTGCGCGAGGCTTATCCGGAACTCAAGGCCAACCAGAACTTCATCCAGCTTTCCGAAGCCCTGGTCACGGTGGAAAACCATCTGCAATACGCCCGCCGTTTCTACAACGGCGCCGTGCGCGACTACAACAACACGACCCAACGCCTGCCTGATCTGATCCTGGCCCGCAGCTCGGGTTTTGCCGATGCCGAGTTCTTCCAGGCCGAGGCCGATAGTCGAGCCCCCGCCGTGGTGGACTTGTCGTCATGATGCGCCTGTTGGTGGCCTTGATTCTGGTTTTTGGGCTGCTTGCCGCGGTCCACGCCGAAGAACGCATCCTGGCCTACGACAGCACCGTCACGATCCAGGCCGATGGCAGCCTTGAGGTTGAAGAGCGCATCCGGGTCCGGGCCGAAGGTCAGCAGATCCGCCGTGGCATCACCCGCGATTTCCCCACCCGCTACAAGGATCGCTACGGCAACGCCGTCGTGGTGGACTTCACCGTGCTTGAGGTGTTGCGTGATGGTCACTCCGAGCCCTGGTTCACCGAATCGCGCAGCAACGGCATCCAGATCAATACCGGTTCTGATGACTTTCTGCCGGTTCCCGCCGAATACACCTATACCCTGCGTTTTCGCACCACCCGCCAGGTCGGGTTCTTCAAGGACCACGATGAGCTCTACTGGAACGCCATCGGCACCGGCTCGATTTTTTCCATCGACAGTGGCCAGGTGGAGGTCCGACTGCCCCAGGCGGTACCGACCAGCAGCCTGGATATCGATGGTTATACCGGCCCACAAGGCAGCAAGGCCCAAAACTTCGTGACCGAGGTCATCGCTCCGGATCGAGTGCGCTGGCAGCTCAGCAATCCTCTGGCTGCCCATGAAGGCCTGACCATCGTGCTGGGCTTTCCCAAGGGCCTGATCGCCGAACCTACGCTGACACAACGCCTCGGATGGTTTTTCCGGGACAACCGTGGCGTTCTGTTGGCTTTGGCGGGCTGCCTGCTGATGCTGGTCTACATGGTTCGACGCTGGCATCAGGTTGGCCGCGATCCCAAACCCGGCATCATCATCACCCGCTACGAGCCCCCGCCAGGCTACTCACCAGCAGCCCTGCGCTTTATCCAGAACATGGGCTCCGACAACCGTTGCGTGACTGCCGATCTGCTGGCCCTGGCCGTGGCCGGATTGATCCGCATCGAGCGCAACAAGGGGCGGCTGCTTGGGGAAACCTGGTCCCTGCACAAACTGGACGGTGACGCCTCCAGGCTCACACCATCCCAGCAAAAGCTGCTGTCCGGACTGTTTGCCAAGGGCTCGCCCCTGGAGTTGAAAGACGAAAACCACCGGATCCTGCAATCCGCCATCCTGGCACATATGGCAAGCCTGGAGCAGGCCTACAACAAACGCCTGTTTCATCGCAATTTCGGCAGCGCCACGCTCGCCTTTCTGATCGGTGCGCTCAGCATCGGCCTGGGCTTTGCCATCAGCGGCGGCAATGGCATGGTCGCGCTTGTCGTTCTGGCAGTACTGGCAGTGGTGGCACAAATCGCCTTCCTCGTCCTGATTCGCGCACCGACCCAGGAAGGACGTCGGGTGCTGGATGAAATCGAGGGCTTGAAGCGCTACCTGAGCGTGGCCGAACGCGAAGACCTGGCGCGCCTGCAAGGTCCCGATGTCCCGCCGCAACTGGATGCGGAACGCTTCCAGCAACTGTTGCCCTATGCCGTAGCCCTCAAGGTCGAGGACGCCTGGACCCGGAAGTTCACCCTGGCCGTAGGAGCATCGGCTGCGGCAGCGGCATCAGCCTCCGTAAGCTGGTACCACGGCAGCTCGATAACCGACATGGCCAGCCTCACCCAGGCCGTCGGCAAGAATCTGAGCGCCCGCATCGCTTCGGCTTCAACTCCGCCGGGCAGTTCCTCCGGCGGTGGTGGTGGCGGTTCGTCCGGTGGTGGTGGTGGCGGCGGCGGTGTAGGCGGTCGCTGAAGATTCAGGGCGTGATCACCGTGCGGGTATGGCCTCAAAGTATCCAAGGCTGAGGCGATGCGTCAGGCAATCTCATGGCCCGGGGTGATCGGAAGTCGCGCCACGCTGGCAGTGCCGGCGCGGTAATGCACATCGGAATGACAGATGCCGGCCGCTTCCATCTGGATACGGATATCCGAGGGCCCCGGCTCGG
>CAYRJS010000005.1:0-4136 GCA_964424535.1 uncultured Aquimonas sp. | reverse complement strand
TGACAGATGCCGGCCGCTTCCATCTGGATACGGATATCCGAGGGCCCCGGCTCGGCCAAGGGAATCTCCCGCGCCTGCAGAGGCTGGCCGGGAGCAATGATCAGGATGGCTTGCAAGGTCCTTGGGATGGAAACGATGAAAGCGGATGAATTTGAGCCGGCTTATCCGGCGTTCTCGACGATTTCGTCTTCGAATTCGTCGAAGAAGATCCGGGGATCGGCCATTTGCACGGCCTTCCAGGCATCCAGACGACCATAGCCGGCCTGCCAGTTGGGCCAGATATTCATGTTCAGGCTGCCACAGCTCGTACGCCAGGGATCGGTAATGCCCTCCTGTTGGGCCGAGGCGCGCAGGATCGCGGCCACGGCCTCGGGGTGACCCCGCAGATCCGGGTTGGCCGACATTACCAAGGCCGCCACACCCGCGGTATGCGGACTGGCCATGCTGGTGCCGCTCATGTTGGCATACCCGTAGGGAACGCTCGAATACACGCTCACACCCGGCGCCGCCAGATCCAGGGTCACTGTTTCCGCCCCCGGAATCGGACCGCGGCTGGAGAAACCGGCCAATTCATCATTACTGTTGCTGGCGGCCACGACAAAGGCATCGGCATAAGTCGCCGGCGCATCCTTGATCGATTCGCAACTGCTGCCATCGTTGCCGGCCGCAGCCACGAACAAGATGCCGCCAGCCACGACATTGCTGACGGCCGCCCGCAGTTCCTCGCCAGTAGTGCAACCTTCGCTGGGGATGCAGCCCCAGGAATTGTTGATCACATCCGGGGCCAGGGCCGGATCGGGGTTGTTGCCGGCGGCATCGGTAGGAGCCAGGAAAAACTGCATGCACTCGATATAGCGCGCCGGCGTACCCCAGCCGGCATTCATGTTGCGGCAGCCGATCCAGCGGGCTTGGGGAGCCACGCCGATGACATCGCTGGCAGGGATGGTGCCGACCATGGTGCCCATGGTGTGGGTGCCGTGATCGTCATCGTCGCACGGAGCCGGGGAATCGGCACCGCAGGAACTGCCCTCTTCATGCACAGCATCGTGCCAGTTATAGGCATGCGTGGCCGAGCTTCCATTCCAGCCTCGATAGCGGTCCTGGAGAGCCGGGTGATTCCACTTGTAGCCGGTATCGGCCCCGGCCACGACCACACCCTGCCCCTGGACACCCGCCGCCCAGGCAAGTGGAGCCTGGATCTTTTGCAGCCCCCAGGGCAAGGCCAATGCACCCTTGGCCTGGGATACACGCGCCGATGACTTGGGCAGGGACTGGCGCAAAGGCGTATCAAAGGCAATGCGGGCCAGATCCTGACGACCGCCCAGTTCCTGCATTTGCGCGGTCGTCAGGCGCGTCGAGACGACATTGGCAATCCAGTAATCCCGATGGGCAATGCCACGCTCATCGAGCCAGGCGCGCAGTGGCGCCTGGTCCTGTTCGGCCCGGGCCTGCAAGGCCTCGACCAGGGCCCGGCGACGTTCGATCACATCGGCCTTGGGATGTAGCGGTGCAATCCGGGGCGTTGTTTGATCCGGCATTACCAGCAGCACCGGTACTGACCCGGATGCCGCCTTGGCCATCAGGCCGGGATCGATTTCGGCCGCGTGTGCGGGCAAGGTCAGCAATACGGCCAGAGCCAGCGGGCTGAGACGTGGGGACAGATGGGCCATCAAGGTTCCTGGCGTGAAGGAAAAGTTTCGGGTATTCCGCAACGGGAGCAAAGGTGGTGCGCTCTTTCGCGTTGCCTGTCAGAGCATCGGCAATTTGAGCCCCTGCTCGCGCGCGCACTGGCGGGCGATCTCGTAGCCGGCATCGGCATGGCGCATCACCCCGGTGCCCGGATCGTTCCACAGCACCCGCGCCAGGCGGGCATCCGCTTCCGGGCTGCCATCGCAGACGATGACCACGCCGGCGTGTTGGGAATAACCCATGCCGACGCCGCCGCCGTGATGGAAACTGACCCAGGTGGCACCCGAAGCGGTATTGAGCAGGGCGTTGAGGATGGGCCAGTCGGATACGGCATCCGAGCCATCCAGCATGGCCTCGGTTTCCCGATTGGGACTGGCGACCGAGCCCGAATCCAGATGGTCGCGTCCGATCGCGATCGGGCCCTTGAGTTCGCCGCTGCGAACCATGGCGTTGAAGGCCAGGCCCAGTTTGTCGCGCTGACCCAGGCCGACCCAGCAGATGCGTGACGGCAGGCCCTGGACGGCAATACGCTGTTCGGCCATGTCCAGCCATTGGTGCAGATGCGGATCGTCTGGGATCAATTCCTTGACCTTGGCATCGGTCTTGCGGATATCTTCCGGATCGCCCGACAAGGCCACCCAGCGGAACGGGCCGACGCCACGACAGAACAGGGGACGGATATAGGCCGGCACGAACCCCGGGAAGTCAAAGGCGTTCTGGCAGCCGACATCAAAAGCCATCTGGCGGATGTTGTTGCCGTAGTCAAAGGTCGGGATGCCCTGGGCGTGAAAGGCCAGCATGGCCTCGACGTGCTGGCGCATGGACTGCTTGGCGGCATCGCGGGTGCCCTCCGGATCGGACTGGCGGCGCTCGAGCCAGGTTTCCACGCTCCAGCCTGCCGGCAGATAGCCATTGATCGGATCGTGCGCCGAGGTCTGGTCGGTTACGGCATCCGGCTTGACACCTCGGCGCACCAATTCGGGCAGGATCTCGGCGGCATTGCCGAGCAAGGCGATCGACTTGCCTGCACCGGCGGCCGTGTAGCGCGCGATCCGGGCCAGGGCGTCATCAAGATCATCCGCCTGTTCGTCGACATAACGGGTCTTGAGACGAAAATCGATACGGCTCTGCTGGCATTCGATAGTGAGCGAACAGGCCCCGGCAAGGCTCGCCGCCAGCGGCTGGGCCCCGCCCATACCACCCAGACCGGCGGTCAGGATCCAGCGACCTTTGAGGCTGCCGCCGTAGTTCTGGCGGCCCATCTCGACAAAGGTTTCGTAGGTGCCCTGGACGATGCCCTGGGAACCGATATAGATCCAGGAACCGGCCGTCATCTGGCCGTACATCATCAGGCCCTTGCGATCCAGTTCGTGGAAATGCTCCCAGGTGGCCCAGTGCGGTACCAGGTTGGAGTTGGCGATCAGAACGCGCGGGGCATCTTCATGGGTGCGGAAGACCCCGACCGGCTTGCCCGACTGCACCAGCAGGGTTTCGTTGGGTTCCAGCTCGCGCAGGGATTTCAGGATGGCGTCAAAGCAGGCCCAGTCCCGCGCCGCCCGCCCGATGCCGCCATAGACCACCAGCTCGGCCGGGTTCTCCGCCACCTCGGGATCGAGATTGTGCTGGAGCATGCGGTAGGCGGCCTCGATCAACCAGTTCTTGCAGCTCAACTCATTGCCACGCGGCGGATGGATGACGCGGGTCGAATCATGGCGGGGGTCAAAGGCAGACATGCGGGCACTCCGGAAAAACGATGCCGTGATTATCGCATCGCAAACCAGGATCATGCGGTTTGCCACAAATTCCGGCGTATGGAAACGAGCTTCGTCTACAAGAAAATCGACGCGCGAGCCAGGTCAGGCGCAATCAGAATTTTTCCACGGCCTCGCGGGGAATCTCCAACACCAGTCGGAAACCGATATCGTCGTAACCACGGGTCGGGTCCACCATTTCGGCCTGGCGCTTGGCCGAGGCGTCGCGCCAACCCAGGCCCAGGGTGGGATGCTCACGACAATCGGCGCAGCCCGATGGCCATTCCCGCACGTTGCCCAGTTGACTGGCAACGCCATTGGGTCGACGCGGCGCCTTGCTGACCCCGGCGGTACCTTCTGTCCGACACGACACCCCGCTCTGGCCACAGGCCGCATTTGCTGGCGCACCCGTGGCGGCGCGCCATTCGGTATTCGTGGGCAGGCGATAGGTCACCCCATCACGTTGCCCCAGCCAGGCGGCGTAGGCCTTGGCATCGGCCAGGCTGACGCACACCACTGGATGATCCCCGGTCTGGGCAAACCCTGGATCGGACCAACTGCGCTTGCGCACCGTGACGCTGGCGGTGCGGATACGACACTGACTGGCAGCGCGTCCGCTGGCACGGGCAAATTCACCGTACTGCTGCTGCGTGACCACCGTGGGCAGCATGGCCAGGCCCGGTTGCTGACCCTCGG
>CAYRJS010000004.1:0-30969 GCA_964424535.1 uncultured Aquimonas sp. | reverse complement strand
CGCCGCGTTAAGCGGCACCGGGCCGACAGTCCAACAGAATGGCGACACCGTTTCCCCGGTGTCCGACTTGAACGCACAGTTAGGGAGCAGCACGTGAAGCTGACAAAGATCGAGAGCTACGAAATTCAGGCATTCGCGTTCCGCGTGATGACAGGGCACATGGCACCGGGGAAAGATTCCTCTCCGCTGAGCGGCCCGGCACCGTATGAAGAACGCAGCGCAGCATGGGACGAATGGAGGAAGGAACACGCCCCCTGCATTCTGGCGATGCTGCAAGCCTTCGAGGCTTTGATTGACCGCGATGATGAACCTGCTGCCTAACACCTATTCGACCCCATCTTTCAGCCTAACTCTGCAGCCTAATCGCGTTGTTTACGGATCACGCAGAAGAAAAATCCAAGCCAAAACATGAAGTTGTGATTGTCTAACAGCCTAATCCTGCAGCCTAATAGTGAGGTGTTTGTAGCAGTCGCTCAGGCCGTGTCCTGAAAGATCGTCACACAGGATGCCGGTGGCGGCAAGGATTCTTCTCGTGGTGTGGCAGCAAAAAACGCATCAGGGGCAATCCCCAGACTCAGAATCCTGATCAGGCGAGTGGCACGAATCCGACTTGTCTGCCGATTCAGACACCGGTGCGGCAACGGGCGTGTCGTCACTGAGGGGCATCAGGCCGGGGGAGTCCATGTCGTCGAACTGGTCGTGGTTGACGGCCCAGAAGAAGGTGGCGACGGCGACGCCGACGAACAGCAGCGACAGCGGGATCATGAGCAACAGGATGGTCATGGGTTTGATGTCGCAGGTTGGGGTACGGGTTTCAACTTGGGGGCGGTGATGGGCCAGTCGCGACCGATGCGCAAGGCGTTGAGGACGACGAACAGGGAGCTGGTCGACATGCCCAGTGCCGCCAGCCAGGGCGGGATGAAGCCGAAGGCGGCCAGGGGCATCGCGGCGAGGTTGTAGAACAAGGCCCAGCGCTGGTTCTGGCGCAGGATGCGGCGGGTTTGCCGGGCGATGGCGCGAGCCTGCAGCAGGGCCATCAAGCGGCCCGAGCACAGCACCACGTCGGCATGGGCCTGGGCCAGTTCGGTGCCCGAGGCCAAGGCCACCGAGACGTCGGCACCGGCCAGTACCGGGGCATCGTTGCTGCCATCGCCTACGGCCAGAACGCGATGTCCGGCTGCCTGCAATTCGGCGATGCGCGCAAGTTTTTCTGCCGGCATCTGACGGGCGTGCCAGTGGGCGATGCCGAGCTGAGCGGCCATAGCAGCCACGCGCGCGTCGGCATCGCCACTGATCAGGCTTACGTCGATGGCTGCAGCTTGCAGGGCTCGAACGGTATCGGCAGCGTCCGGGCGGGCGTGTTCATCGAGGCGAAATCCTGCCAAGACCTGACCGGATTCGGCCAGCACTGTGGTCTGGGCAAGGTCAGTTCCTGGTTCAATTTCGGCAAGGGCAAACCGGGGTCGACCAAGGCGCAAAGTGCGGCCTTCGACCTGTGCCTCAAGACCCGATCCCGGGATTGAGCGCACTTGGCTGGCTATCGGTGGCACGATGCCGGCGTGTTCGGCCGCAGCCATGATGGCGTGCGAGACCGGATGCCGGCTTTCCCGTGCCAAGGCGGCGGCCAGGCGCAGGGCTTCGTTGGCATCCAGCCGGGTTTCGGCGATGCCGCTGCGGGTATCCAGGCTGGGCTCGGTCAGGGTGCCGGTTTTGTCGAAAACGGCATGATCGACTTCGGCCAGCATTTCCAGGGCATCGGGTTTCACCACCAGAATTCCATGCCGGGCCAGTACGCCCAAAGCCCGGGTGATGGCCGCTGGTACCGCCAGGGCAAAGGCGCATGGACACGACACCACCAATACTGCCAGGGTGGCGCCCAGAGCCCGGGAAGGATCGACCAGCATCCAGCCAATCGCGGTGATCACCGTCAGGCTCAAGACCCGCACCACGAAATGCGTGGTGGCGCGTTCTCCGGCCTTGGCCAGGCGCGGGCGTTCGGTCTGGGCGCGACTGGCCAGGGTCGCCATCTGGGCCAGGAAGGTTTCGGCTCCGGCGTGGCTGACGCGCAACTCCAGAGGGCCATCGACAACGACGCTGCCGGCTACCAGGGCGTCTCCGGCACGCTTGCGCTGTGGTGCCGATTCACCCGACAACAGGGCCTCGTCGAGCGTGGCGGCTCCCGTCAGCAAGACGCCATCGGCCGGCACATGCCCACCTTCGGCCACCAGCACCACATCACCGGGGCGCAGTTCGATCGTGGCCACCCGTTGCAGGGAACCATCGGTCTGGCGGCGGTCGGCAAAGGCCGGGGCCAGTCGGGCCAGGGCATCGGAACTGTCGGCGGAACGGTGGCGAGCGCGCATTTCCAGATAGCGGCCCAGCAGCAACAAGAATACGAACATGCTGACCGATTCGAAGTACACCTCGGTCCCGCCCAGCCACATTTCGACCACGCTGGCCAGATAGATCAGGGCCACAGCCAGGGCCACGGGCACATCCATGCCAAGCTGGCGTGCCGCCAAAGAGCGATACGCGCCCTGAAAGAAAGGCCGGGCCGAATACAGCACTACCGGGGTGGCGACGATGAAGCCGAACCAGCGGATCAGATCGCGCGTGGCCACCGGCATGTCCTCGAACGCCCCCAGCCACAGGGCCATGCCCAGCATCATCGCCTGCATCATGCCAACACCAGCCACCAGCAGGCGCTTGAGGGCATCACGGGATTCGTTGCGACGGGCATCATCGAGCGCCGCCGCATCCAGCGGCAAGGGCCGATAGCCGGCCCGCGAAAGCACATCGAGCATCTGCGGCAGTTGCGTTCGCGCAGGATCAAATTCCAGCCGCGCCCGCCGGCTGACGGCATTGACCTGGACCGAGCGCACGCCCTGGACTTGCAGCAAGGCGCGTTCGATCAACCAGACACAACCGGCACAACGCACGCCATCGACCAGCAGGCATACCTCGCTGCGGTCCGGCTCCAGTTCCCGCACCACGTGCCGGGCCAGTTCTTGCCGCTGCCAGGCGCTGTGATCGACGCTGACCTCACTGGGTCGCTCCGCCGTCTGGCTGCGCAGGCGGTAGTAATCGGATAAGCCCAGTTCCCCGATCCATTGTGCTGCCGCCCGGCAACCGTTGCAGCACACCGGCTGCTCGCAGCCATTGATCAGGGCCGTGATCCGGTTACCTTCGGGGACCGGTTCACCGCAATGGGCGCAAGGCAGCAGCGTGCTCATGGTTGTTCCGTGTCAGAAGCCGGTTTCGCGGTCGACACCGGCACCTTGAACACCTGCTCGTGCGTTGGCTCGAGCACGGATGGATCATCGGCCTGGACGCTGACGATGATCAGATGGATCGCGGCCGCCAGCATGGCCACGAACAGGGCGATCACGAACCAGACAAACGGTACGCGATACCACGGCGGCGGTCGCGGATCAGTTCGCACCAGCCTTGCTGCCATGGTCGACATTGCCGATCACCCAGGCAGCCACCAGGCGAATTTCATCTTCGCTCAGGCGTCCGCTCCAGGCCGGCATTTCACCGCTGCGGCCATGTTCGATGGTCTCGATGATGCCCGGCACTCCGACGCTGTGCAGGAAGATGCCGGCGGTCAGATCCGGCGCGCCCAGCATGGGATTGCCCTTGGCATCGGGACCATGACACGCCACGCAGATGGTGCCGAATTTTTCCTGGCCGGCCGCTACCTGCGAGGCATCGTGCTCGATACCCGACAGGCTCGCCACATAGTTGGCCACCTGGCGCGTGCCTTCTTCGCCCAACGCGGCGCCGACCGGGGCCATCATGCCGTTGCGGCCGTGGGTGATGGTGGTGAGGATCGCGTCAGGTGTGCCGCCCCAGGTCCAGAAGGTGTCGTTGAGCACGGGGAAACCCGGATTGCCGCCGCCATCACGGCCATGGCAGGCTGCGCAGTTGTCGACGAACAGGCGATGACCGATGCGATGGGCATCCTCGTCCAGGGCCAGACGCTCCAGCGGCAAAGCGCGAAATTGCTCGTAGGTCGCAGCCAGGCGTTGGCCATTTTCTTCCAGTTGCTGTTCCAGTTGCTGATGCGAAGTCCAGCCCAATACGCCCGGCAGGCGTCCAAATCCGGGGTACAACACCAGATAAGTCCATCCCGTCACGAACCAGAACGCGGAGCCGAGAACCCACCACATAGGCAGCTTGTGCAGACCTTCGCGAATCACGCCATGGGCCCAGACGTGGCCCGTGGTGCCATCCTCGACGGTCGGTACCTTGACCCGGACGGCAAAGATGAACAGGAAAAAAGTGATGCCCATGTTGAGGATCACCAGCGCCTGGATCCAGCTTGACCAGAACCCGCTCATGCCTGTCCCTCCCCATCCTCGTCCCGTGGTGGCTGCTCGTCATCTTCCAGTGGCAAGCGGGCCATGCGATCAAACACCCGCTTGTGGCGCTTGCGCCAGGCCCAAATCCAGATGCCGATGAAGGTCACCATCAAGGCCACGATGAAGACACCGATCAGATTGCCCCACACGGCGCTCATGGCTGGCCTCCTGCGGCTTCGTCGGGCAGGTCGCGATGGGTACCCAGGCCTTGCAGATAGGCCACGATGGCCTGCATCTCGGTGACGTCTTCCAGCTTGGCCGGCGCGGCCTCGATATCTTCGTCGGTGTACGGATCACCCAAAAGCTTGAGGACCTTCATGCGCGCCTGGATGTCGGCACCATCGACCGTGACCTCGGCCAGCCAGGGATAGGCCGGCATATTGGATACCGGAACCACCGCGCGCGGATCCATCAGATGCTGGATCTGCCAGGTGTCGGAATACTTGCCACCAATGCGCGCCAGATCCGGCCCGGTGCGCTTGGAACCCCACTGCATGGGGCGGTCGTAATAGGACTCATGCGCCATCGAATACGGCCCGTAGCGCTCCACTTCGGCACGCAGGCTGCGGATCATCTGCGAGTGGCACAGATAGCAGCCTTCACGCACGTAGATGTCCTTGCCGGCCAGGCGCACCGGGTCATACGGCTCCACTCCGGCCGGCTTGATGGCGTTGGCCTGCATGAACAACGGGGTGATCTCGGCCAGGCCACCCAGCGACACCATGATGGCGATGCCGATACCCAGGACGGCGGTGTGCTTTTCGATGAACTCGAAATACTTGTACTTGGACATGTTCGGCCTCCTCAACCGTGCGCCGGCAATGGGGCCGGTGTCTGGCCAGCGACGGGTTCGGGGACCGGCACCGGGATCGGGTTGATCAGCTTGTGCCGGGCTGGCGATGCGGTATGCCAAAGGTTCCAGGCCATGATCACCATGCCGGCGACGATCAGCAGACCGCCGGTGGTACGGATGATGTAGTAGGGATGGATCGTCATCAGGCTGTCGATGAAGGCGTACTTGAGCGTGCCATCAGCCTCGGTGGCGCGCCACATCAGGCCAGCGGTGACACCGGAGGTCCACATCGAAACCACATACAGCAAGGTGCCCATGGTGTGCATCCAGAAATGCACCTCCATGCCCTTGTGCGAGTGCATCGCCGGCACGCCCAGAGCGCGTGGGGCCATGGCATAGAGCGAGCCGATGGTGATCATGGCGACCCAGCCGATGGCGCCGGAATGCACGTGGGCCACGGTCCAGTCGGTGTAGTGGGAAAGCGCGTTGACGGTCTTGATGGCCATCAGCGAACCCTCGGTGGTGGAGGCGGCGTAGAACACCAGCGAAACCACCATGAACTTGGCCGCTGGATCTTTCTTCAGCGTATGCCAGACCCCGTTGAAAGTGAACAGGCCATTGGCCGCCGAACCCCAACTGGGCATCAGCAGAACCAGCGAGAAGGCCATGCCCACCGACTGCACCCAGTCCGGCAGCGCGGTATACATCAGGTGGTGCGAACCGGCCCACATGTAGACCGAGATCAAGGCCCAGAAATTGACGATCGAGAAGCGATAGCTCCACAGCGGCTGCTTGGCCTGGCGCGGCACGAAGTAATACATCATCGCCAGAAAGCCCGCGGTCAGGAAAAAGGCCACGGCGTTGTGCCCGTACCACCACTGCACCATGGCATCGACCGAACCCGACCACACCACATAGGACTTGGTCAGGGATACCGGCACCGCGATGTTGTTGACGATATGCAGCAAGCCGACGGCGATGATGAAGGCGCCGTAATACCAGTTGGCAACGTAGATATGGCGGATGCGCCGGCGTGCCACGGTGGCAAAGAACACCACTCCGATCGACACCCAGACCACAGCGATAAGGATGTCGATGAACCATTCTGGCTCGGCATATTCCTTGGCCTGGGTGATGCCGAAGGGCATGGTCGCCATCGCCAGCACGCAGGCCAGTTGCCAGCCCCAGAAGGTGAAATTGGCCAGTTTGCCAAAGGCCAGGCGCACATGCCCGGTGCGCTGCACCACGTAATAGCAGGTGCCGATCAGGGCCGAGCCTCCGAAGGCGAAAATCACCCCGAAGGTGTGATTGGCCCGCAGTCGGCTGAAGGTCAGCCAGGGCACATCGAAATTGAGCGCCGGCCAGGCCAGCTGGGCAGCCACGTAGACGCCGATCGTCATGCCGATCACGCCCCAGACCGCAGCCGCCAATAGGAACAGGCGCACCACGTGGTCGTTATAGGTTTCGTTGGTTTGCATCGGATTTCCGAAAAGTAACCGCCGATGTCGGTTCCGGGCAGCGCGCGGAACCGCGGCTGGAATCAGCCAGATCGGGCGTGCAAGTGCATTTTGCTGCAATGCGCAAGTTTAAGCCTCACGACCCGTCCTGTCACGACAGGCCAAGGCACAGACGTGATCTATGCCCCATTCCCCTGACCCCGCACCGGCCCGAACCTGAACCAGTGCGCACTCCACCCGGCCTCGGAGCGACAGGTACGGTCCCCCCGGACGTTGAACCTGGCAACTGTCCGGAAATCTACCGGCAGCAGACCCAACCCGACATCAGGAGCATCCCCATGACACGTCGTATCCTTGCTCTCCCATTGGCCATCTTGTCTCTGCTCGCAATCCAAACCGCGCAGGCGGCCGAACCATCCCAGGCGGAAACGCGCGCGATGCGCGAACCACAGCCCATCGTGCTCAGCGAAGCCTTTGAACGCATCGCTGTCCGCGCCGCCGAACTGGATGCCAACGGTGATGGCCACATCGATGCTGCCGAACTGGTTGCCCAGCGTCGACATCCACGCCAAGGCAAGCGTCATCAGGCCTTCACAGATAGCGATGATGCCCGAGTGGACGGCATCAGCACGGAAGACTTCATCGCCCAACGGCAAGATCGCCTGATCGCCATGGACACCGATGGTGATGGCATCATCAGCGTCGAAGAACTCCGCCAGGCCCGCAGCACCCGTCAAGAAAAACGTCATGACCGCCGCCATAAGGGTCGATCAGGCGCCCATCGGCACAGCCCTCCCCCGGCTGTCGAAACCGATCCCCGCTGAATCCGGAACCGGATTCGACACGCATGCAGACCTCAGCGACATGGCGGCTTGAGCGGACATCGGCGATGATACCGACCTCCAATCCCGCCATGTCCATGCCTTTTTCCGACCCGGATGCCAGCGATATCAAGCACGCCGCTGCAGGTGACTCGAACGCCTTTGCACGTCTGCTCGATCGTCATCTGGAGCGCCTGCATCGACTGGCCTGGCGCAGCCTGGGCAACGAGGCCGATGCCCAGGACGTCGTGCAGGACGCTTTTTTGCGCGCCTATCTGCAACTGCCACGCTGGCGTCATGGTCAGGCGCGGTTTTCCACCTGGTTGTACCGGGTAACCTTCAACCTGTGCCAGGATCGCCTGCGCAGCCGGCGCGAATCCTTGCCGGTGGAAACCCTGGCATTGGCCGACGCAGGCCATACCCCGGACACGGCCTTCGAGCAGCAAGATCGCCAGCGCCGCCTTGGCCAAGCCATCGCAGACCTGCCCCAACGCCAGCGCGAGGCCCTGCTGCTGTGCCACTACGAAGGCTTGAGCAACACCGAAGCTGCCGCCGTGCTGAAGATTTCCACAGCCGCCATCGAATCCCTGCTGGCCCGTGCCCGTCGCAACCTGCGGATACTGTTGCCCAAGGACCTTGCATCGCCTGCTCTGGAGCTTGAACCATGAAACCCGACCCTGTCGCCCAAGCCCGTCATCTGCTGGCTACCTACGGGGCCGATCCGGCCCGCTGGCCAGCGGCAGCACGGGATACGATCGCCCACGTCGATCCCCAGGAACGGGCCAGCCAGGCCCACCTGGATGCCTGGCTGGATCAATCCGTACCGCCGCCGTTGCCGCTGACCTTGCGCAACACCATCCTGACGGCCGCACGCACAGCACCGCCGCGTACCAACCTGGTGAGCGTACTGCGGGATTTCTGGTACGACATTGGTGGCCTGCGCCTGGCCGCGCCTGCCTTTGCCCTGGCTCTGGTGGCCGGCGTTGCTCTGGGCCATGGCCTGCTGCAGGTTCCAACTGCAACGGCCTCGCCGACGGAAGACATCCTCAACCTGGCCCTGCTGGATCACGACTACGAGACCTTGCTGCCATGAACCGTACCTTGCGTCGAGTCCTGCTGGCTTCACTGGCGTTGAATCTGGCACTGGCGGCCAGTCTGGTCTGGTTGACCTGGCCACCAGCCGCTTCCGAACCAGCGTCACAACCACCCCGACCGATGTTGCGTTCCGAAGCCCTGCGCGGAGCCTTGCGACCCGAGCGCGGTCCCGTGGTCGACCAGGTGATGGCGTCCCACCGCGAGCGCATGCATGCCCGCATCGAAACCATGAGCCAGGCCCGCAACGAAGTCTACGAGGCCATCCTGGCCGAGCCCTTCGAGCGTCAGCGTCTGGATGCCGCCTTTGCCCAGCTGCGTCAGGCCGAGGGCGACACCGCCCGGGAAGCCCACAACCTGCTGGCGGATCTGGTCGAACAGGCCGAACCTGACGAACGCCAGCATCTGGCCCAGCTCATCAAGACCCGACGCGAACTGCGCGGTCCGCGCCTGGACCGCCGTCATCCGCGTTGACCCGACAAGCTCTTTCTCATCCATTTATCTGCACAAGGAACACCCCATGCCCGCCGTCACACAACGACGTCCCCTGGTCCCGATTCTGATCGTGCTTGCCCTTGTCATTCTGGCAGCGCTGGCCTGGTGGTTGCTGGCCGGGAAAAAATCGCCGCAAGCACCGGCAGCCACCGCCATCGCGCAACGAGCCAGTATCGAAAACACGGTTTCGGCACTGGGCAAGATCGGCCCCAAAACCTATGTGGACGTGGGTGCCCAGCTCTCCGGGCAACTGGAAAAACTGCACGTGGAAGTGGGTGACCGGGTTGAGCAAGGTGACTTGCTGGCGGAAATCGATCCACGCATCTACGAAAGCCGGGTGGAAGGCGACCGTGCCCGCGTCGACAGCCTCAACGCGCAATTGTCCGAGCGCAATGCCAACCTGGAGCTGGCGCGCGTCACCCATACCCGCAACCAAGCCCTGGCCGAGCGCGGCTTGATTGCCCGCGACCTGCTTGATACCAGCTCGGCCCAGCTCAAGCAGGCCCAGGCCCAGATCGTGTCCTTGCGGGCCCAGCTCAAGGAAGCCCAATCCACCCTGGAAGGCGATACCGCCAACCTGAGCTACGCGCGCATCTACGCGCCGATGGCCGGTACCGTGGTTTCGGTCACGGCCCTGGAAGGTCAGACCCTCAATGCCAACCAGACCGCTCCCACGATCCTGCGCATCGCCGATCTGGACACCATGACCGTCACCGCCCAGGTCGCCGAGGCCGATATCGGCCGCATCGGCGATGCCATGCAAGCCTGGTTCACCACCCTGGGCCAGCCCGATCGGCGCTGGCATGGAACGGTGCGGCAAATCCAGCCGACCCCGGACATCGTCAACGAAGTCGTGCTCTACAAGGTCCTGATCGACGTTGACAACGATGACGGCGCCCTGCTGCCGGACATGACCGCCCAGGTATTTTTCGTGCTCTCCCAGGCCCGCGACGTGATCACCATCCCCGTGGCTGCACTGATCAGCCCGCCCCAGGCCAAGGGCCGGACCTTCGTGCGTGTGCCCGGCACCGAAGATGGTCCGCCCCGGGCCGTGGAAACCGGTCTGCGGGATCGGGAAAAGGTGGAGATCATCTCCGGCCTGGCCGAAGGCGACACGGTGCTGCTGCCCAGTACGGGAGCCGCTGCCGGTGCCAACAACCGGAACCGTCCGCCGATGGGCATGTTCGGGACGCGTCGATGAACGCGCCCGAGCAGCTCAATGCCGCCATTGTCCCGGCAGCAAAGGCCCAGGCCCTGCTGCGCCTGGCGCAGGTCAGCCGCCATTACGGCCAGGGCGAGGCCAAGGTCGTGGCGCTGGATCGCACCGATCTGGAGATCCATGCCGGTGAATTTGTCGCCATCGTGGGCCAGTCCGGTTCCGGCAAGAGCACGATGATGAACATCTTGGGTTGTCTGGATCGGCCCAGCTCGGGTCACTACGAAGTCCTGGGCCGCGATGTCGCCACCCTTTCACCCGATGAACTGGCTGCCCTGCGCCGCGATGCCTTCGGTTTCGTATTCCAGCGCTACAACCTGCTGACCGATGCCTCAGCTGCGGAAAACGTGGAAATCCCGGCGGCCTATGCCGGCCTGAGCAAACACGAGCGGCGGGCCCAGGCCCTCAAGCTGCTGGACAAACTGGGCCTGGCTGATCGTGCCGACCATCGCCCCGGAGAATTGTCCGGTGGCCAGGCCCAGCGCGTGGCCATCGCCCGTGCCCTGGTCAACGATGCCCCGGTGATCCTGGCTGACGAACCCACGGGCGCCCTCGACAGCCAAAGCGGACGCGATGTGCTGGCCCTGCTGGAAGAACTCAATGCCGAAGGCCGCACCGTGATCCTGATCACCCACGATCCCGGCATCGCCGCCCACGCCCACCGCATCATCGAACTGCGTGATGGTCGCATCGTCGCCGACAGCACCCGCAAGACCGACGCCAAGGCTCCGATGCCCCGAGCCCTGGGTGCCCGCCAGGCCCTGGGTTTTGTCAGCGAAGTCAGCGAAGCCATCAAGATGGCCCTGCGTTCAATGCGCAGCAACCTGTTCCGTACCGCCCTGACCCTGCTGGGTGTGGTGATTGGTGTTGCCGCCGTGATCGCGATGCTGGCTATTGGCGATGGCAGCAAACAGGACGTGCTCGATCGCATTGCCGCCATGGGCAGCAACCAGTTGTCCGTCCGTCCCGGCTTCAGCGGCTTTCGTGGCTCCGGCGACATTGCCACCCTGACGCCGGAGGATGCCGAAGCCCTGCGCGCCATTCCCGATGTGCTCTACGTTTCCCCGGATCGCTCCTCCACCCAGGTGCTGCGTGCCGGCAGCCTGGACTACCGCAGTTCGGTGCAAGGGGTCTGGCCGGATTTCCAGCCCTTGCGTGACTGGCCGCTGGCTTCCGGCAGTTTCATCACCGACGAGGATGTGCGCGGCTATGCACCGGTCATCGTGCTGGGACAAACCGTGGTGCAGAACCTGTTTCCGGATGGACGCGATCCACTTGGCAGCTTCGTGCTGGTGCGCAACGTGCCCTTCGAGGTGATCGGCGTGCTCGCGGCCAAGGGTGCCTCCAGTTGGGGCCAGGACCAGGACGATGTGACCCTGATTCCGCTGTCGACTGGCTTCATGCGCCTGTTCGGGCAAAGCTTTCTGGGTTCGATCACGGTCAAGGTCGCCAGTGATGCCGCCATGGAACGCACCGAACAAGCCATCACGGCCTTGCTCACCGACCGCCACCGCACCGTTGATTTCCAGGTCCGCAACACGGCGTCATTGCAGGAAGCCGTCTCCGCCACGGCCGACACCATGACCGCCCTGCTGGGTTCGGTGGCGGCGATTTCCCTGATCGTAGGCGGTATCGGGGTGATGAACATCATGCTTGTTTCAGTCACCGAACGTACCCGTGAAATCGGCATCCGCAGGGCCACCGGCGCGCGTCGGCGCGACATCCTGATGCAGTTCAATATCGAGGCCATCGTGGTCTGCGGCATCGGCGGCTTGCTGGGCGTCGCCCTGGGGCTTGGGGTCGGTCAGATCGTGGAGAAGTTCGGCATGTCGGTGGCCTTTTCACCCGGCCCGGCTCTGCTGGCTTTCACCTGCGCCTTTTTGACCGGGGTGATCTTCGGCTACCTGCCGGCGCGCAAGGCCGCCCACATGGATCCGGTGACAGCCCTGGCTTTCGAATGACGCCACATCCCAAGCCGCCTGTGTGCAGTGCAGCATGAACCTGCCTGCATGATCACGTACCATGCAGGCAAAGTCGGGATGTGGGGAGGGGACGGACCCGCTTCGTTCGCGAAGCGGGTCTTTCTTTTGTCCGCAACTTCAGACTTCGGGAACCAGCTCCAGCAGGCTCAGCAGGGCATTGCGCAGACTCACGCGCAATTGCGCCAGATGCTGTTCGGCCAATTGGGTGCCCACCTCGTCCGTTTTCATGTGCTCAAGGCGAAAAGCCGCCTCGGCCAAGTCTGTCGCGCCCAGAGCCAGGGCCGAGGAACGCAGGAAATGGGCGGTCTGATTGATCTCGGCCAGATCACCGCGTTCGTGCCCCAACTCCAACCGGGTGAGCAAGGAAGGCGCATCGGCAGCAAACAGCCTCACCAGCTTGGCGACGCTGCCGGGCTGGCTTTCATCCAGCGTGTGCAGCAGGGCAACGGCATCAGGATGCAAGGGGGTCGGTGCGGTCATGGTGATGCTCACACAAGGCGGGATCGATACAACCCCCAAAGCATAGCGCGATGGCAGCCACTATGCGCGTGCTGCCAGACATCGCGATGAAACTTCCCGTCAACGTGCCTGCAAACGCTGCTCCAGTACGCGGACCCGTGCAGCCAGGCCGGCATCGGCGGACAGGGCAGCCTTGGCCTGGTTCGGCTCAAGCTGCACCCCTTGTGCCGCCAGCTGCGCTGCCAGGCCAGAAGCCCGACCGCTGCGCTTGGCCGGGCCCGCACCTTCTTGCACGAAGGTACGGCTGGCGCTGCGGAAGGTACGCGCCGGATAGCTGTCCCAGGCATCGGGATTGCCACCTTGCGGATACAGGACAAACTCGCCGGAGCCATCGTTGGTGCCCATCTTCTGGGTATACAGGGCATACCACATGCGTCCGTCGTAAACTCCGTCCTTGACCAGGCTCAGGTGCAGGCCGGTCGGGGATTCAAAAAAACCCACGGCATCGTGGTAGGTCAGGGCATAGTTGCTGCAGCCCCCAACTTGCGCATCATCCGGGCGACAACCCTCGTAGAACCAGTCGCCGGCATCGCGATAGTAATCGTCAAACACCATGACATCGCCGCTGTACGGATAGTTGGCGGTGGATTCGGCCAGATCAATGGTGACCTGCCACTCACCCAGCATGCGGGTGGTATCCGCCGGAACGCCCGGGATGTCTTCATAGCGCACGAAATAAAATTCCTGGCGCTGGATCGGAATACTGCGCCCGTTTGGCCAGGTCATGACGGCACGGCGATTGTCATCCGGATCAAAGACAATCTTGAGGTAGCCATGGCTTTCCGGGATGCCTTCGCCGTGGTAAGGCTGTCCAATCGGCTGAACGGCGTAGAAGCTCAGCAATTCGGCTTCGAAGTAGGCATTGCCTTGCAGGCGGTCGGCGGCCAGATACCACTTGGCTTCACCGTCGGAATCACCGGCATACAGCGTGACCGCCATGAAATCATCCTGGATCTCGATGGTATAGCCGGTTCCCGGTTCAGCCGGATTCCACCACAAGCCGGACTCGGGCTCATAGGCCAGCGCACTGTGGGCAAGAATGCCGCACGCGGCAAAGGTCGTCAGCAGGGCCTTCATTCGCATGTCCAACTCTCCGGTTATCAAATCGTGACTACCAAGCTAACAGCTCACGCTTAATCTGCATTGAATCTGGAACGGGCAGCGCGTTTGCGGTTGATGCCATTCAACCAACGCAACAGGGGCAGCCAATCGGCCTGATGCCCACGTATCGCTTCGGAATGAAAATCGAACAGACACTTGCCCACGCCGGCCAGCAAGACATAGGCCTGGGTGTCGCGCAATTGCGCTACCAGGGTGCAGGGCCAACCTGCCATCTGTTCCACGGCCTGGCGTGAGGCCTGGGTCCAGGGTTTGAGGCGGTTGGCCACCAAGCCGACCGGCAGTTCTCCGTTGGCCACCCTGGGCACTTCGGCCAAGGCATTCAAAAACCGCACCGTGGCTTCCATATCCAGCACCGAGGGCAGGATCGGTACCACCAGGGCATCGGCCACGGCCAGAAAATCTGCCAGTTGCCGCGGCATCGCCCCGGCCGGAGTATCGATGACCCCATGGGTGCAGGTATCCGGGATCTGTCGTTGCCAATAGCGTCGGGTGCCGTCCACCGCAACGACAGGCGCGGTATCAACAAAGCGCTTTTCGCACCAACTGCGGGCCGATCCCTGAGGATCGGCATCCACCAGAGCCACCGCCTTGCCCTGGACGGCATAGTGACCGGCCAGGGTCGTGGCTACCGTGGTCTTGCCGACTCCACCTTTGGCGCTGGCGACCAGGATCTGGAACATGCGGTACTCCGGCTGGATGCTGCAAATGCCTACTTTGCCAGACTTGCTCGCCCGCAGCGCACTAAAATGGTCGCATGCACACCGATCTCGCCTTCATTGTTAGCAATATCGCCGCGGCCCTGCCGGTCATGGCCGCCCGTCAACCCGATGCCATCGCCATCCGCTGTCCGGGTCATCAGGATGCCCAGGACCGGCATCGCTATGACGTCGAATTGAGCTATCGCGACCTGGAGCAACGCAGCAATGCCGTGGCTGCGGCCCTGACCCGGGCCGGCATTGAACGCGGCACCCGTACCGCTCTGATGGTGCGGCCCTCGCCAGAACTGTTCCTGCTGATGTTTGCCCTGTTCAAGCTGGGAGCGGTACCGGTACTGATCGATCCAGGCATCGACCGGCGCGCCCTGCGCCAGTGCCTGGATGAAGCCGAACCCACGGCTTTCATCGGCATCCCGCTGGCCCATGCCGCGCGCGTCCTGCTGGGCTGGGCCCGGCGCAGCGTGAAGATTCGCATCACCGTGGGCCGGCGCTGGTTCTGGGGCGGGCACACTCTGGCCGGCTTGCTTGCTGGCCAATCCACTCCCGCTCCGGCCATGGCCACAACTGGACCGGACGACATGGCCGCGATCCTGTTTACCTCCGGCTCGACCGGCGTACCCAAGGGCGTGGTGTACCGGCACCGGCATTTTCTGGCCCAGGTCGAGATGCTGCGTGAAGCACTGGTCGTCGAAGCGGGCGGAGTGGATCTGCCGACCTTCCCACCCTTTGCCCTGTTCGATCCGGCTTTAGGCCTGACCAGCGTGATTCCGGCCATGGACCCGACCCGTCCGGCCCAGGCCGATCCGGCCGTGCTGATCGATGCCATCCAGCGTTTCGGCGTTACCCAGATGTTTGGTTCCCCGGCCTTGCTGGACAATCTCAGTCGTTATGGCAGCGCCCAGGGTATTCGCCTGGAAAGCCTGAAACGGGTGATGTCGGCCGGCGCACCGGTGCCGCCGGTGGTGGTCGATCGCATGCGCCGGATGCTGGCTGACGATGCCGCCATCTACACCCCGTACGGAGCCACCGAGTGCCTGCCGGTGGCGATCATCGAAGGTCGGGAACTGCGTCGCACCCGCGCCGCCACCGAACTGGGCGTGGGTACCTGCATCGGTCGGCCGGTGCCACCCAACGAAGTTCGCCTGATCCGCATCAGCGATGCGCCCATCGCGCAATGGTCCGATGACCTGCTGGTCGCCGCCGGTGCCATCGGCGAAATCGTGGTCGCCGGTCCCACCGTGACCGATACCTACCATGCCCGACCCCAGGCCACGGCTCTGGCCAAGATCCAGGAAACCCTGGCCGATGGCAGTACCCGCACCTTGCACCGCATGGGCGATCTGGCCTGGTGCGACGAAGACGGTCGACTGTGGTTTTGCGGGCGCAAGAGCCAGCGCGTGGAAGCCGTGGACGGGCCGCTGTATACCGAACAGGTGGAACCGGTGTTCAACACTCACCCGGATATTCTGCGCAGCGCTCTGGTCGGGGTTGGCGAGAAGGGCAGTCAGCAGCCGGTTCTATGTGTGGAAACCGAGCCGGGTGTCCGCAAGAAGGCCCATCCGCGCATTCTCGCCGAGTTGTGGGAACTGGCCCGTCGTCATCCGCATACGGCCCGCATCGCCCGCATCCTGTTCCACCCCGGTTTTCCCGTGGACATCCGCCACAACGCCAAGATCGGGCGCGAAACCCTGGCGCGTTGGGCTGCGGCCCAGCCGCGCGCCTGACGGCCTCTTGGGAAACCCGTTCCTCGCCCCGATAATACGCCCATGAACACGCCTACCTGCTTTCTCAACGTCAATCCCGAGCACGGCTTCCAGTTTCCGGGAGTCTTCGAGTTGTCCGCCATGGGCGCCGCCGAAGCAGCCCTGGAACAGGTTTTGCCGCCTTTGCTGGAAGCTGCCGGCATCACCGTGCGCCACGAGGAAATCAGCGTGCGCGAGTCGTCCGGTGGTCGCTATGTCTCGGTGCGCATCGTGTTTGAAGCCGCCGACCGGGAACAGCACGACACCGCCCACGCCACCTTGCGGGCCCACCCCGACGTCAAGTGGACGGTGTAACCGCAGCGGCACCAGCCGCAGCCACGTCTGGAACCACGCAGGTCCGCTTTCTGGGCCGGCGCGCCTATGCGCCGGTCTGGCACGCCATGCAGCGTTTCACCGATGCTCGCACCGCAGCCACGGACGATGAAATCTGGCTGGTCGAACACGATCCGGTCTTCACCCTGGGCCAGGCCGGCAGACCTGAGCATGTGCTGGCACCGGGCGAGATTCCGGTCATCCATGTCGATCGCGGCGGTCAGGTGACTTACCACGGCCCCGGTCAATTGGTGGCCTATCCCCTGCTGGACCTGCGCCGGTTGGGCCTGGGCGTACGGCAATTGGTGAACCGGATTGAACAGGCCGTGATCGATACCCTGGCGACCTGGCACATCCACGCGCAACGACGCGAGGGTGCGCCCGGGGTGTATGTCGAGGATGCCAAGATCGCCGCCCTGGGTCTGCGGGTGCGCCACGGCTGCACCTTCCACGGTCTGGCCTTCAATATCGGCATGGACCTGGAGCCCTTCCAGCGCATCAATCCCTGCGGCTATCGCGGTCTGGCCGTAACCCAGACCGCCGATCTGGGCGGTCCGGATCATGTCGATGTCGTGGCTCCGGTGCTGGTGCGCGAACTGACACGGCAACTGGGCCTGCAGCCGATCCATGCGGCCGCGCCACCGGATCTGTCGGCATCACCCGAGCCCGTCACCGCCGCCTGACCGGCAAACCGACCAGGCTTTGCCTCTGTTCAAGGCAGGCTGTTGGTCTGCTGCAACAGGAAGGCGTACCACTCTGCGGTTTGACGATAACGCTCGAAACGCCCGGACTTGCCGCCGTGGCCGGCTTCCATATTGGTGCGCAGCAGGATCGGTCGCTGCCCGGTATTGACCGTGCGCAAGCGCGCCACCCATTTGGCCGGCTCCCAGTACTGCACCTGTGAATCCCACAAGCCGGTATCCACGTACAGGGCCGGGTAGGCCTGGGCCTTGACCTGATCGTAGGGCGAATAGGACAGCATGTAGTCGTAGAACTCAGGCTGCTGCGGATTGCCCCATTCATCGTATTCGTTGGTGGTCAGCGGGATGCTGGTATCGAGCATGGTGGTGACGATATCGACGAAGGGCACCCCGGCGTTCATCACCGCGTAGCGTTCCGGGGCCAGGTTGGCCACCGCCCCGATCAGCAAGCCGCCGGCACTGGCACCAGCCGCCGCGACCCGATCCGGGGCGGCGTAGCCCTGCTCGACCAGAAAGCGGGTGACGTCGATGAAATCGGTAAAGGTATTTTTCTTGTGCAGCAGCTTGCCGTCCTCGTACCAGTGCCGGCCCATCTCCTGGCCGCCGCGCACATGGGCGATGGCATACACCAGGCCACGATCAAGCAGACTGGGCAGGGCCACGTTGAAGCCCGGATCGATGGAATTGCCGTACGAACCGTAGGCGTACTGCAACAGGGCCGCCGTGCCATCGCGCTGGAAATCCTTGCGATGCACGATGGATATGGGAATTCGGGTGCCATCGCGGGCCGGCGCCCAGATGCGCTCGGTGACGTAGCGATCAGCCTCGTAGCCAATAACCGGCTCGGTCTTGAGCAGACGACGCTCGCCGGTGGCGATATTGAGCTCATAGGTGCTATACGGGGTGGTCAGCGAGGTATAGCCATAGCGCAGCCACGGCGTATCCGCCTCGGCGTTGACGGACAGGCCCATGCGATAGGCCGATTCGTCCGCGGCAATCAGGAACGGTTCGCCGGATTTGGGCAGGATGCGGATGCGACGCAGACCCTCGGAACGCTCTTCCAGGGCCAGGAAGTCATCGAACAGCTCGAAGCCGCCAATGAAGACGTCCTCGTCGTGGCCGATCCATTCCTGCCAGTTGGCGCGATCCCCGACCTTGTCCTCGGCCACGGTCATCAGCCGCCAGTTGGGCGCATTCCAGTCGGTGCGGATCACCCAGCTCCCGTCCAGATGGTCAGCTTCGTAAAGGAAATCACGCTGCCGTGGCGCAAACACGAAGAAGTGCGACGGATCGGCCAGTTCGGCACAACGCAGTTCGCTCGACACCGTGCTTTCCAGATGGATGCACAAGTATTTTTCCGAGCGGGTGCGGGTAATCGACAGGTAATAGGTTTCATCGTCTTCCTCGTACACCAGGGTATCGGCCGAGGCCGGCGTACCCAGGCGATGGCGCTTTACGCGCTTGCCCAGCAAGGTTTCGGCGTCTTTTTCGATGTAGTACAGGGTGTCATCGTCCGCACCCCATTCCAGCATCGGGGCAATGCCTTCGATGCGATCCTCGTGCAGCACCCCGGTGTCCAGATCCTTGACCCGCAGGCTGTACTGGCGCCGGCCGACGGTATCTTCGACCCAGGCCAGACGGCGTCCACTGGGGCTGACTTCGTAACTGCCGATCTGGAAAAAATCATGGCCTTCGGCCAGGGCATTACCATCGAGCAAGACTTCTTCCGCGGCTTCCAGGCTGCCCTGACGGCGGGCATAGATCGGATACTGGCCGCCCTCCTCGTAGCGGGTGTAGTACCAATACCCCTTGTAGCGCCAGGGCACGCTGGCGTCATCAGGCTTGATGCGGCCGACGATTTCCTGATAGAGGCGATCGCGCAAATCCGCCACTGGCGCCAACACCGCATCGGTATAGGCGTTTTCGGCATTGAGATAGGCCAGCATCTCCGGGTTTTCCCGCGTATCGTCGCGCAACCAGTAGTAGGGATCCTCGCGACTGGCGCCAAACGGGGCCACGACCTGATGCGGATGGGTTGCCGCCACCGGCGGCAGGTCGTGGGTGATGCGGGTTTCAACATTCATGGTGGGGCTTTGTGGTACGGACGAACAGGCTGCCACGATACTGCAGGCGGCAAGCAGCCGAACCCAGCGGCTGGACAAGGGATTCATGGAACAGTTCTCCTGTGGCATGGACATGGCGCAGCCATGGGTTCGTGGCCTGAAATGCGTTCCCTCACGGGTTCGAACCGAACAGGCGCTGCTTGAGGAAGGTATAAGCCAGGGCCTGCATATGCGCGCGCTGGCGGTTGTCGGCAGCCCCGCCATGGCCGCCCTCGATGTTCTCGTAGTAGCTGACATCGTGACCCTGGGCCTGCATGCGCGCGAACATCTTGCGGGCATGGCCTGGATGCACGCGGTCATCGCGGGTGGAAGTGGTGAACAATACCGGCGGATAGTGAACGTCGGCGCGCACGTTCTGATACGGCGAGAAGGTCTGGATAAAGGACCAGTCGTCGGTATCCGGGTCGCCGTATTCGGCCATCCATGAGGCTCCGGCCAGGAGCTTGTTGTAGCGCTTCATGTCCAGCAGCGGCACCTGGCAGACCACGGCCCCGAACAGTTGCGGATACAGCACGGTCATGTTGCCCATCAGCAGGCCGCCATTGCTGCCACCCTGGATGCCCAGGTGCGCCGGTGAGGTGATCTTGCGGGCAATAAGGTCCTCGGCCACGGCGGCAAAATCCTCATAGGCGCGCAGACGGTTTTCGCGCAACGCGGCTTGATGCCAACGCGGGCCGTACTCGCCACCGCCACGGATATTGCCGACCACGTAAACCCCGCCCTGCTCCAGCCAGCCCCGGCCCACGGCGGCGTTGTAGCCCGGAGTGAGGGAAATCTCGAAACCGCCATAGCCGTACAGCAAGGTGGGATTGGAGCCGTCCAGGCGCATGCCCTTGGGCGCGACCATGAAGTAAGGCACCTGGGTACCGTCCTTGCTGGTGGCAAAGTTCTGGCTGACCTCGAAACGCTCGGCATCGAAGAAGGCCGGCAACTGCTTGAGCAACTGCGGGGCTTCACCGCCGATGGTGCCCAGATACAGCGAGGTCGGGGTCAGGTAATCGTTGACGGTCATGAAGAAGTCGTTGGATTCCTCATCATCCAGGGCACGGATGCCGACGGTGCCGAACTCGGGCAGGTGCGGCAGCAGGCTGCGGGTCCAGACTCCGGCTTCAGGCTCGACCAGGTAAATGCGGTTCTTCACGTCCTCCAGCACATTGATGAAGTAATGGTCCTTGGTGGCACCAAAGCCGGCCAGGGAACTGTGTGCATCGGGTTCGAAGACGGTAGAAAAATCGCGGCTGCCAGCGAGAAAATCATCCAGGTGGATCGCCAGCAATGCGCCTTGGGCATAGGTCTTGCCACCCACCAGCCAGGGTTCGCGCAATTCCAGCAACAACCACTGCCGGTAGACGCTTTTTTCCGCGCTGTTGGGGGCATCGATCTGGACCAGGCTGCCATCGGCCTGACGCAGGAACAGTTCGTTGTTGTAGAAGGCCAGGGAGCGCTGGACGAAGTCGCGTTCAAAGCCTGGCGTGGAATCGTGGTAGGCACCCACGGCCATATCGGTCATGCGGCCTTCGTAGACCTGGGTGGCCGCGCTCATCGGGGTACCGCGCCGCCATTGCTTGACCAGGCGAGCATAGCCGGAAGTGGTCATCGAGCCTTCGCCAAAATCGGTGGCGACATACACCGTATCGGCGTCGATCCAGCTCAGCGAACCCTTGGCCTCGGGCCGATAGAAACCGTCTTCGACCCAGGCTTTTTCCGCCAGATCAAACTCACGGGTGACATCGGCATCGGCGCCGCCGCGTGACAGGCTCACCAGGCAGCGAATCCAGGGCTCGCCTTGAACCGCAGGACGCAGGCAACTGGCACCATGCCAGACCCAGTTTTCACCTTCGGCCTGATTCAAGGCGTCCACATCGATCAGGGTTTCCCATTCGGGATTGGCGGTACGGTATTGATCCAGGGTGGTGCGCCGCCACAGCCCGCGCTTGTGATCCTTGTCGGTCCAGAAGTTGTAGAGGAACTCGCCCTGCTTGTAGACATGGGGAATCTTGTCATCCGAATCCATGATCGCCAGCAGATCATCTTCCAGCTTGGCAAAGCCCGGGGCCGATTCAATCGTGCTGCCCGATTCGGCGTTCTGCTCGCGCACCCAGTCCAGGGCCTTGTCCCCGGTGACGTCTTCCAGCCACAGGTAGGGGTCTTCAACTTGGGTCACGGCGGCTTCCGGGGTCTGTTTCACGGTGTCAGAGGGGCCGCAAGCGGCCAGCAACAGCAGCCCGGTTGACAGCCAGGCGAAATGGATACGGGACATGGATGGGCTCCTGCATGCATGGACCGTTCAAGCTAGCACATCCAGGCGAGCGGATACCCGGCCGGAAGTCATGTGCCGGGTGCTTGCGCACTGGCTGCCGCTACCGCCTCTTCCAGTTCCTCGATGCGCTCACGCACCAGCAGGGCGGAAGTGGCATCGTGGATGCGATTGAACTTTTCGCGGGTCTGCTGCAATTCCGTACGCACCCTGTCCAGATCACCCATCAAAAACGCATGTTCGGCCCGCAGCAAGGCCTGTTGCGCAGACAGATCCAGTAGGCTGGGGCCTTCAACGATCGGCATCCAGGCCGCCAGCAAGGCCGGGTCCGGCTGGAACCGGGCGATGCAGATGGCCAGATTGACGGCAAGCGTCGGGCGCAAGGCTGCAGGCACGACATGCAGTTGTCCGGCTGTTTTCGCCGCGATGGCCAGAGCCAAGGGCGCCTGCCGGGTATCGATGGCCCAAAGCATATGCAACAAGTCACCAACCAGGAACAACAACCTGTCGGCCTCGTCACCGTTACCTGAATCCGCTTCCGGCAACCACGCCTGCGGCCAATCACGTGGACGTACCCCCATGAACGCCAGGCCTTGCAGACGCGCTGTCTGCAGGCGCAGCCGGGCCGCCGTTTTGCCCTGCAGCAAATGCAGCAGGCTCATGCCATCGGAATACCAGCCTGCGGAACGAAAGGGCACAAGATTGATCACCCCCAGAATCAGCGCAGCACAGCCAGCGCCCAGCCAGGCCGAAGCCGGGCCAAGGGCGGGCTTCCAGATCCACACGACAACGAAAATCAGCGCCGCCGTCAGCAGGTTCACCAAGGGGCCACCGAGAAAATACATCACCATATCGGTACGCGTCGGCTCTCGGCCGGCCCGCGGAATCAGGATGGCAAAACCGCTGATGCCCTTGACGGCGGTTCCTCGGCGCCAATGCCAGCGTTTCTGGCCCCGTTCCAGGCGCCAGCGCCCGACACCCAAGGCAAACACGTTCTGGCCGAACAAGGTTCCCGCCAGCGCATGCCCGGCCTCGTGCACGACGATGTGCAACCAGGTTGTCAGCGCCAGTGCCAGCAGAAAAGGGAGCCAGGCCAGCTCGGGCAAGGTGATGGGCAGCCGGTGCAATTGGGTGCCGATGACGGCCCCGATCACGGCCCACAACCAGATCGGTATGCCCTTGCCGGATCGTGCCGCAGGACTGCCGGCAACCGGTGGTTCAGGTGGCCACAGGCTCGGGTTCACGCTCTCTACCGACGCCACGGGTGGTGCAGTGTCCTGGCTCATGCCTTCTCCGCCGATGCAAGCTGGCGCTCACAACGCAGGGCTTCACAGCCATCCTCGTAATAACCGGGAATGCGCCCGAACTCGACAAAACCGGAACGGCGATACCAGGCGATCACGGCCACATTGTCGGCGCGAACTTCCAGGCGCAGGCGCTCACTACCGGCCTTGCGGGCCTGGGTCACGACATCATCGAGCAGAATCTGGCCCAGGCCGAGGCCACGCGCCGCCGGGTCCACGGCAATCGAATACAGGCGCGCCACGCGGCTGTTCCGGCGCAGCAAGATCAGGGCATAGCCCTGCACGCGTTTGCCGCTTGCGACTACGCGCAGGCGGGCCGTTGCCGACACCAGATGGTGCCGAAATTGCCGTTGCGACAGGCGATCACCCGGAAACATCGCCTCCAGTGCCAGCAGTTGCGGCAGGTCCTCCAGGACCCCGGCACGCACCCTGCCCGGCGGGTTTTTCTTCTCGTTGGCAACACGCATGAACGCTCTGCAACCCTGTTGATCGACACCACGCCGGCATCCGCCAATTCTGTCAGAATCCGCGCCATCCTGCGTCCGTGTGGCGCGTTCGAGTCTGCCATGAGCCGTCTAGTCATCGTCGTCGAAAATCCTTCCGACTGGGGTTCCTACTACCCTTCCGAAGACGTCGTTACCGCCTCCGATTACCTGCAGCAGGGCACTGCCACCAACCCGGATGAACGCACCCAGGTCATCAATCTGTGCCGCAATTACCGCTATCTGGGCGTGGGCTATTACGTTTCCTTGCTGGCCGAAGCGCGCGGGCACCGGGTGATCCCCTCGGTGCGCACCCTCAACGATCTGCGCCGACGCTCGCTCTATGGCCTGGACCTGGATGACCTCAACCAGCGTCTGGGCAAATACCTGCACGATCACAGTGACTCCAAGGCTTTCAGCATCGGCGTCTATTTCGGTCGCACCCGGCATGAGCCGCTGGCAGAAATCGCCCGCCAGGTGTTTGAGGTCTTCCCCTGCCCGATCCTGCGCATCGAGTTTGAGCGCCATCGGGTCTGGCAGATCACGGCGATCAAGCCGACCAGCCTGCATGCCCTGGATCCCAGCCAGGAAGACGTGTTTGCTGCCGCCCTGGATGTGTTTTCCCGCAAGATCTGGCGCAAACCCCGGGCCCGCAAGCGCTTTCGTTACGAGATCGCGATGCTGCACGATCCCGATGAAGCCCTGCCGCCCTCCAACAAGCGCGCCTTGCGCCATTTCATCGAGGCCGGCAAGGCCCTGGGTATCGAGGTTGATCCCATCACCCGGGCCGACTACTCGCGCCTGCCCGAATACGACGGCCTGTTCATCCGCGAAACCACGTCCCTGGACAACCACACCTATCGCTTCGCCCACCGTGCCGAATACGAGGGCATGGTGGTGATCGACGATCCGGTTTCGATCCTGCGCTGTACCAACAAGATCTACCTCAACGACCTGCTGCACGCGAAAAAGCTGGCCACCCCGCACACCGAAATCGTGTTCCGTGACGACGACGCCCAACTGGCCACGCTGGGTGATCGCCTTGCCTACCCGCTGGTGCTGAAAATCCCGGATGGTTCATTCTCGCGCGGCGTGGTCAAGGTCGAGGACGAAGCCGGTTTGCGCAGCGCCGCTGCCCGCCTGTTCCAGCACAGTGCCCTGCTGATCGCGCAGGAATTCATGTATACCGAATTTGACTGGCGCATCGGCATACTCAATGGCGAACCGCTGTACGCCTGCCAATACTTCATGTCGCGTGGGCATTGGCAGATCTACGACCACGCCCACGGCGATGCCCATGGCCAGCCACGCGCCGGCGGTTTCAAGACCCTGCCGGTACGCGATGCCCCCGCAGCGGTGGTGAAACTGGCACAGAAGGCCACCGCTGCCATCGGCACCAGCCTGTACGGGGTGGACATCAAGAGTGATGGCAAGCGCACCGTGGTAATCGAGGTCAACGACAATCCCTCGATCGATGCCGGGGTGGAAGACGCCTATCTGGGCGAAGACCTGTATCGGCGCATCATGACCGAGTTCCTGCGCCGGCTGGAACGCAAGCGTCTGGGCGTCAGCTAGGCCGCCACGTTCCATCCGCGGATGTGTGCTGCCAGTGGTCCCGACCCTGCAGGCTGGCCATGGGACCAAAGCGCTGTTCGATCAGATCGATCCGGCCATCATCGGCCTGTTCCAGCACGGTACTGGCGCGGGTGCCGTAGTCCTGGCCGGTGATGAAGATGGACGAGAGCACGCGCTCCCATTCCAGACCAAAACCGGTATCGGGCAGTTGCGCATCCGGAGCCTGCTGGCCATCGCGCAGGATCTCCAACAACTCAAACGTGGGCACATCACGCTCCAGGGCCGTCTGTACCTGCGTCCGGATACGTCGCATCTTGGGCCAGTCCTGATCAAGCGGCCCGTTGCTGATGGCGTGCAATCCGGGAGTCAGCTGCCGTATCTGGCGCAAGCTGCCATCCAGAACCAGAACCTGATCACCCGCGCCGACAATCAGGTTGAAGGGGGCGAATTGATCCATCTGCGGACGCAATTCATCAAGATAGGTCTGGGCATCGACTTGGCCCAAGACGAAATCCCGGACCAGATCGCCACGCGAACGCGGCGTCGGTTTGGGCGGGCCATTGCGCAAATTGGTGACAGCGGCAAAGCGACCACTGCCATGCACGGCCAGCCAACTGCCGCCAGCCACCTGATCGCGGCCACCGACCACGGCGGCGTTTTCCTGCCAGGGTGCGGCCGCAACCGCAGCCCGGGCGTGGAACTCATCGCGATTGGCCAGCAACAAAAGACGCTGGCCAGGACGAGCGTGGATACCGACAAGAATCAGGCACATGATGGGCCCGATTGTGGCACGGGCGGCATGGCCTCGCTTGAGTAATCAGGCCAGCAGCAAGTCATTCATGCGGCGCACGAACGCGGCCGGATCATCCAGTTGTGCCCCTTCAGCCAACTGCGCCTGCTCAAACAGCAACAGACCCAGATCATCGCGACGGGCAGCATCAGCTTCAGCCTCAAACCGCGCCAGCAAGGGGTGTGCCGGATTGATTTCCAGGGTCGGCTGGCCCGCAGGAACTTCGTGCCCGGCGGCCTTCAGCAAGCGCTGCATATGCAGGGCCATATCGTGCTCGGACATGACCAGGCAAGCTGGCGAATCGGTCAGACGCTGGGATACCCGCACATCGGCCACGCGCTCGCCCAGGACGGTCTTGAGCTTTTCCACCAGGCCTTGCGCGGCCTTGGCGGTTTCCTCCTGCTGGGCCTTTTCCTCGCTGGACTCACCCAGTTCGGCCGCACCCAGCTCGCCCTTGGCGATATTGCGCAGCTTCTTGCCTTCGTACTCGCTCAGGTAACCGATCATCCACTCGTCGATGCGCTCGTGCAGCAGCAGGACCTCGACCCCACGGGCCTGCAGGGCTTCCAGCTGTGGGCTGTGGCGAGCCGCATTCCAGCCATCGGCAGTCAGATAGTTGATGGTTTCCTGGCCCGGCTTCATGCGGGTGATGTAGTCATCCAGGGAAACCAGGGTCTCGCGCTCGCCAGTATGGGTGGAGGCAAAGCGCAACAGTTTGGCGATACGCTGCTGGTTGCTGCTGTCCTCGGCCAGGCCTTCCTTGAGCACGGCGCCGAATTCGCGCCAGAACTCGGCGTACTTTTCCGGTTCGTCGCGGGCGATCTTTTCCAGCAGATCCAGCACGCGCCGGGTCAGGGCCGACTTCAACTTGTCGACCTGGCGGCTGTTCTGCAGGATTTCGCGGCTGACATTGAGCGGCAGATCGTCCGAATCGATCACCCCGCGCACGAAGCGCAGGTAGACCGGCAGCATCTGCTCGGCCGCATCCATGATGAAGACGCGCTTGATGTAGAGCTTCAAACCCTTGCGGGTATCGCGCTCCATGCCGAAATCGAACGGCGCTTTGGTCGGCACATACACCAGGGAGGTGTAGTTCTGGTTGCCCTCGACCCGGTTGTGACTCCAGGCCAGGGCCGGATTGAAGTCATGGCTGACGTGCTGGTAGAAGGCCTGGTAATCCTCATCGGAAACCTCGGCCTTGGCCCGGGTCCACAGCGCTGCCGCCTGATTGACCGCTTCCCAGTCGGCGGTCGGCTTGCCGTCCTTTTCCACCGGCATGCGGATCGGAAAACCGATATGGTCCGAATAGGTGCGCACCAGCGAGCGCAAGGCCCAGCCATCGAGGAACTCGTCCTCGCCGTCCTTGAGATGGAGCACGATGCTGGTGCCGCGCTCGGCCTTTTCCGCCGGTTCCAGGGTGAACTGGCCATCGCCAGCGGAAGTCCAGGTAAAGGCTTCCTCGCTGTCGGCACGGCGGCTGGTCACCGACACGCTGTCGGCAACGATAAAGGCAGCATAAAAGCCCACCCCGAACTGGCCGATCAACTGGGCATCAGCTTTCTGGGCCTCGCCCAGGGCTTCCAGGAACTGGCGGGTGCCAGAACGGGCGATGGTGCCGAGGTTGTCGATCAATTCCTGCCGGCCCATGCCGATGCCGGTATCGCTGATGGTCAGGGTGCGGGCGTCGGTGTCCCAGCTCAGATCAATGCGCAGCTCGGATTGGTCACCATACAGATCCGGTGTCTTCAAGGCTTCAAAACGCAGCTTGTCGCAGGCGTCCGAAGCGTTGGAGATCAACTCGCGCAGAAAGATGTTCTTGTTGGAATACAGCGAATGCACGACCAGGCGCAGCACCTGCTGCACCTCGGCCTGGAATTGAAAGGTCTGGGTTGTCATGGCCTTGAACAAAAGAAACGACTGCCTTGGCAGATGGCGGGCAGCGTCTCGATTTTCAAGGCCCGAAAACACCAACGGCCGCAATCGCGGCCGTTGGGTTCAAGAATATCTTGAAGTTCGGGATCCTTGCGGATTCCGGGTGTTGATCAACCAGCCGGCGTGGCGGCCTTCTTGGCAGCGGCGGCTTTGGCCGTGGCACCCAGATCCTCGCGGATACGGGCTGCCTTGCCTTCCAGTTCGCGCAGGTAGTAGAGCTTGGCCGAGCGCACGGCGCCACGACGCTTGACCTCGACCGAATCGATCAAGGGCGAATGGCTCTGGAATACGCGCTCGACACCGGTACCGTGGGAAATCTTGCGCACGGTGAAGGCCGAGTTCAAGCCACGGTTGCGCTTGGCAATGACCACGCCTTCATAGGCCTGGATGCGTTCGCGATTGCCTTCCTTGACCTTGACGTTGACGATGACGGTATCGCCAGGACCGAAGTCCGGCAATTGGCGTTCGGCCTGGGCGGCCTCGAATTCCTGAATGATCTTGTTGGTCATGATGGCACCGACCCGCTGGTGGGGATGAATGAGGTTCGTGAAAGACCGTTGCAACGACTGCGGGGGCTGCTGTGGCCCGTCATCACACTGGACAGTCCACCATTGTACTACGATGTTGACAGCTTTTACCAGTCATCCCTACAACGACCCTTCCGCTACCGTATCGGGGCCATTTCTTCGCCATCCACACCCAGGTCCACCCAAGGATTGAAGTTGGGATTGTTGGTCTGGATATGGGCGCCATTCTGCAGGCGCCAGGCGTGGTCGTACTGGTTGCTCAATTCCACTGTGCCCGTGGTCGGATCGTTGTAGCCCTGAACGCCCCGAATCGTATTGATGTAACTGGCATGGCTGCTTTCATTTGCGGCTTGCTGCTCTTGCCAGGCCCGGTCGCGGCTGGCGGCAATTTGCGCCTGGGTGTTGGCCTGGATTTGGGCCCGTTCACGGGCTCCATTGGCCGAAGTCCTGGACATCTCCAGCGTGTGCTGGTTCATGCGCGCGCTCCATTCGGGTCCGGGCTGGATGGACGCCACCATATGATTGAACAAGTTGAGGTCGAGCTGGCCATCCGGGGCGTGCATGGCGGCCGTGCTCAGGATCGACAGTTTCTTGCTTCGCGATTCGCCCATCATGGGCATGCTGAACTGCTGCTCGGTTACCACACCGCCCGCGAGGATGGTTTCGCGCATCTCCTGCCCGTGCTCGCTCCAGCCCACCAGGATCTCGCCCGCTTCCGCCCAGGTGCGGCTTTGCAAGGGAATCCCGGGATAGTTCGGCAACTGCATGACCGGAATTTGGGCGGCCCGATCGGGGCGATCCCGATAATCAAGCAGGCGTCCGTTGGGATGACGTGAGCGGGCAATGGCTTCCAGGTATCCCCGCACCGAGGAAATAGTTGTTTGCTGGCAGTTGGACATCGGCATCGAATTCGCTCCATCCAGTACCTCCGTGGCCCAACGCGGCAACAGCTCAAACCCTTGTCTGCCATCCGGCGAACGGGCCTGCCACTGGATCGAAATGGTCAGGTCCTGGCACGGATTGAGTGGATCCCAAGCGATGCCGCCTTGACCTTGCCAGCCTGCCGGTGCATCCAGGGAATAGGCCGTCATCGGGCGCTCGAAACCGTTGTTGTCGGGAATCGCCAGACGGTGCAGTGCCGGCTGGGCATCGCAGCCAACGCACCAGACCAGAACCAGGACGGAAACCACAAGCTTGATTGCGGCTGACATGACCGTGACTCCTGAAAGGCGGTTCAGCGCTCGTAGCCGTTTGGCATGGCGTTCTGCCCGCCGGGATAGTTCACCTGCCCTGACCCACCGGGCATCTGCATCTGATCTTGCTGGGGCATGCTCATCGCCATCTGGCTGACCTGCTGCCAGGCCTCGACACCGCCCCGATACCAGTACACCTGGGTATAGCCCAGACGAATGGCGCGCAAGGCCGCGTTGTAGGACATCCAGCAGTGCGGACCCTGGCAATAAAACACCATGGGCCGGCTGGTATTGCCTTGGGTGGTCTGCTGCAGAAACTGGCCGAACTGCTGCTGGGTCGAATCATTGAAGCTGCCGGGCTGAGCCGCACCCACGGCGTTTTGCGCCATCGGCAACATGGCGTTGGGGCCAGCACCCAGGACATCGAACACCAGCAAACCGTTTTGTTCCCCTTGTTGATACAGGGCCAGCAAGCGGTCGGTGGTGATGACCTGACCGCCCGGGATCGAGGTGGGTGTTGGCGCGTGAAATTCCTGGTGCAATTCGGCTTGCGGAGGTACGCCAAAGTTCTGCATTTCGGCCTGGAGCACGGCCTGCAACTGGTTCATGGCCTGCATTGCGGACGGATCCACCTGCCCCGTGTTGCCCGATGCCGAAGGCATGGTGCCGGTAAAACCGCCCTGGGGATTTTGTGGATAGCCGATCTGCTGTGACGGCATCGACTGGCCATCCTGCCGGTAGCTGGCTTGCGGATAAGCTGCGGGTTGCTGGCTATTCGGATAGCCCACCGGCTGCTGGACCTGCTGTTGCGTCGCCGGATAGCTGTTCGCCCCTTGGTTGAAACTTTGCTGGGCCAGAGTCGGCGCGGCGAGCAAGGCGCCGGCCATCAAGGTGAAGACAACGGGCATTTTCATCGGGATTCTCCGCAACTGTGCTGATATCGCCCGGACGGGCTTGATCAGTAAGGCGTCAACGTGCGGAAAATCGGCTCACCAGAAACCGGATGGGGCCAATCCGGCAAGAATTTCCCGGCTTCGCGCCCACAGACCGGTGCGGGACGCCTTATTGGGACGTATTCCCGGATTCGGTTCCAGTTGTGTCGCGCAGAGCCTGATGCTGTTGGCGATAAGCCTCCAGCAGGCGCCGGTCCTCATCGGAAAGGCGGGCTCGCGCCAACAGGTCCGGACGCCGCTCCCAGGTTCGCCCCAGGGATTGCTGGCGCCGCCAACGGGCAATGGCGGCGTGATCGCCACTGAGCAGCACCGCCGGTACGGCCATTCCTTGGGCATCGATCTCCGGACGGGTGTAATGCGGGCAATCGAGCAGGCCATCCTCGAACGAATCCTGCTCGGCGCTGGCGGCATCGTTCAAGGCACCTGGCTGCAGGCGTCCGAGGGCATCGATCACGACGGCCGCTGCCAATTCGCCTCCGG